>WSZW01000157.1 GCA_013139905.1 archaeon | reverse complement strand
GAGAAATAAAATGCAACTTTATCATTCGGACTTTTTTTTCGAGAGTTAATAATAATTTTTGTATTATTGGGGGAGACTGAAATTAAACCAATATTATTCTCAATTAGTATATCTTTATCAACTCTATGAATATATTTTGAGGAAATCGCCAAAAATGATTTTTGTGCAAAATTTTTATATCTTAACGCTTGATAAAATCCATTTTTCCAATCTTTTAATTTTGCTTCTACTGCATAAAATTCATTAACCGAAGGCGACAATCTACTTTTTACTAAATATGACTCTGCACCATTTTCTTCTAATAAATTTAGTTTCATAAACTTATCAATCAATGACTGAACTTGTTTTTTTGAAAATCTAGAAATAAAATCATATTCAGTTAGTTTTTTATTTTTTCGATTAAATAATGTTAAAGTATGAAATAATAATTCAAAACTATTAAAGTAGAAATCTCTTTTGCTTATTCCATGAGCAAAAACTAAATCCGCAACACCTATACCAGATTTAAATTCTTCAACAAAAAATCCTTCTTGGAATTTTGTTTTGAAAAATTCCTTAATAACCGGCATCATATCTTTTTCATATCTAAACATAATTCAAAACGAACCTATCTATCTAATTCTACAAAAATATTCTTCCAATTTCTTAAATGTGCATAATCTGATGACTTGAACACATTACTTAATAATTCATAATTGAAAATTGCTGTTTCAATCCTTTCTATAAAATATGATATTCTGTCTTCTTTTGGTAATTTTCGTACATTTTCAATTTCTTTATGAATGTTTTCTAGAAAATGTAATTTATTGTTTGGAGCTTTTATTATATCAATATATTGTTTACCGTTGCAGTAATGACAATTACAATATCCAATTGCATCAAATATCTGTTTTAGTTTAACAGGATTTTTTCTTAAAATGGCAATAGTTCCCAATAATTCAGGGAAATAATACCTTTCATACATATTATATGCATCTGTTGCTTCCTTATATAAATCCTCGTAAAAACTTTCAAATCTTGCAGTTCCTGTTGAAAATCCACTAATGCCAGCAGAAATTAAACCTAACCCAAGACCGGGACTTACCCTTCCGGCTATGACAGGTTTTTTAGTAAAAGTTTGCAAATTAACCAAGGTATCAATGTAGTGATATAATGAAGTTACGTTTGTAGCATTGCTTATATTATCAACATATATTAAATATCCATCACAATCTAATGCTGAAAAAATGTTTAAAAAATCCGCCTTGAAAGTTTGATCTAACAAACTTTCACTGTTTATGCATATTCCAGCAAAAAGCGGCAACTCTTTATAATCGTTAATGGAATTTTTATAATCAACACTTTCTTTTATTAACTTTATATCCAAGTCAAACCACTCTGCCACAGGATTTCTCCTCTGTGTTGCAGGTGCATTTGTGTTATGCACATAATGAAATGGGGTTACAAGAATATTGGGTGATAATTTTGCCTGTTCATCAATTACTTGTTTAACATACTCTTGTTTTTTCTGATTATCTGATAAATATTGAGGCGTTACAACATTGAACTTCGGTGGAGCATATGGCAATTCCTGTAACCCTTTAACTTCTTGCTGTGCAGAGTAAGCAAGTCTAATAGTTGCAGGGTCAATAAGGATATTAAAATTACCAGCGTGTAACATTGGGAGAATATTTTTTGTTTGCGTTAGATTTCTATAATTTATTGGGAAAATAACATTTATTTTTTCTTTGTATTTCTTGGAAAAATTTTCTATTGCAGATTTTTCGTTATACAGCCTAATATATAGGTTTATTGATGTATCGTATTTCTTAACTTGTTGGACTCCGTTTGTATTCAAAATAGCTTGTTTTAATTCATCTACTGAATGATGTCTTTTGTATGGTTGTTTTTCTAGTAACCTTAAAATAATATTTTCCAATTGATTATTTATTGCAATATTCCTTCTGCGAGGGGGTATAGGCGGTTCATTAATAATCCTTTGATATAATTCCTGTAAGTTGCTGTACTCATAAGGTAAATTATTGGTTAGCATTTCGTATAGTATTACGCCTAATGTGTAAATATCACTTCTTTTATCAATATGTTTACTATCATTAATTTGTTCTGGTGACATATAGCGTGGTGAACCCATAACTTCACCAGTGCTAGTGATTGATGTGTAATCAATTATTTTTGAAATACCATAATCTAATATCTTTATATTACTATTATTGACAATAATATTTTCAGGTTTTAAATCCCTATGAATTATACCTGTTTTTTCATTTTCTCCTCGTATAGAATGCAATGAATTAACACCATCCAAAATTTCTGCGAAGATATTTATTGCTTCTTGTTCGGATAATGATTTTTGGTTTAATAATTTTCTTAAATTAACTCCTTCTGCGTATTCCATTATTAAAAAATATGAAGGAACTCCTGAAAGAATCTCCTTAAAGTTATCAATGTATTTGATAAGATTTGGATGAGAAACAGATTTCATAATATCTATTTCTCTTTTAATTCTATTGTTTTCTCCCTTTTCTCTATACTCTTTCAAGACATAGTCTTCACGGAATATTTTAATCGCATAAATTATTGCATCCTTTTCGGCTTTGTAAACAGAACCGAATCCACCGCTATCAATGAATTCGATTATTTTGTATCCTTTGATTGTTTTCCCTATAATACTCATTTGGTTATCCTTATTATGTACCACAACAACGTTTGTGTATATTCATCATTCTGATACCGCCGAATCTGAGGAATAAAAACATTTTCTTTTTATAGTATACATCATTTTATCTCCGAATAGACATCATCGCTGCTCCTTTCTTTACTACACATAACGCCAATCACCGGCGGCAAAAAGCAGATCGACAAGGAACGAGGAGCAGCGCTTTTTGACGTCCGTGTAATTTGCCGTTGTTGTGTGCCGGGCACGGCACACGTCTTAAGGGTAAGCCTACAATTTCCAATTATGGAAGTCAAGGCAAGTCCCAAGCCCAGCAGATGGAGGCGAAGGGCATAGTGTTATCACAACTTAGGTATCCGGTGACGGTGCTTCGGAAGGCAGTGGCTCCGCTGAGGCGGAGTAACACAAAAGCACGGGGTGACGAACAGATGATGAGGAGTCCTATCCCGATAGGCAATTTATCCAATCTTTTTTGTAAATGTGTCCAATGTCAAGGGCTGCCCGATTGTTCCTTGTTATTCACTAATTTTACATTCGATACTATCATGCGACAGCCCGTACATATTCATATACAGGAACCCGAATTGTTTTATGCGGTTTACTTTTTCCTTCAAGCACTTTATCAATATCTTTTGCAACTTTAGGTTTTATCACTTTCTCTCCGCATTGTGTGCATACACCAAGAGGTACACTCTCAAAAATGTAAAGCTTGCCTTTCCATCGGATTT
>WSZW01000073.1 GCA_013139905.1 archaeon | reverse complement strand
TTTAATCCCTCTATGTTTTATGAGGATGTGTCGGAACTGTTTTTGTTATCTAACAGATCCTTGTTTTTTATTTCCTCAAGCCTTTTGAGTATCCCTGTTTTTATTACTTCGTTCCAGTCCACATACGGAAACTCCTTTTTTGCCCTCTCGAACCTTTTAGGCATTGAAAGTGTTATTGTTGCCATTAAAACACCTCTTTATGTAGAGAATATTGCTGTGAATACATACAAATCTTTGCATTCACAGGAATCTGTGAAATCACATATTGAAGATTTGTGTGTTCTTGAGAATGAAATACACACATTTGAAGTTGGTGATGTGTTTAGTGTTTCCGGATGTCCTATGAGTTGTGATGAGTTTTTAGGTATCAAAGCATACACGGATTGCACTGGGGTTTCTGGTGAGTTTAGTAGATGCCCAAGTGGTTGTTGATTGCAAAAAACAGTAGAATTAAAAAATATGGATGACTATATATTTTTATGGTATTAAATAATAGCCCTGCCAGGACTCGAACCTGGGTCTCCGGCTTCAAAGGCCGGAATGATTACCGCTACACTACAGGGCTGTAACGCTACAATTTTATGCGTGAATTATAAAAACCTTTGTTTTGTTTTTTGGTTTGTTGTTATTGAATGTTGTGTTTTATGTTTGTTGATGATTTATCGATTAGTTTTTTTGATAATTTTATTCCTTCTTCGGTTTTTATTTTGTTTAGCATACCTGTTATTTTTTCTTCTGTTAATTTTTTTGCTTTTGAATTTGTATTTTTTTGTTGTTTTACTTCAAAATAAAATTTGTATGTATCTTCAATAAATATGAGACCGTCTGCATCCTGCAAAATTTGTTGTTCTATTGTATCTGTTTTTGCGCCCATTGAATGGCTTTTTATGCAGTTAATAATTTTTTCTTTTGTTGTTTTTTCTAGATTTATGTTTGTTAAAAATATATTGGCTATTTTTGCGCTTTTTTCGGCATGATTTTCGCCAACATCAGCAGCAATGTCGTGTAATATTGCTGCCATATCTACAATGAATTTATCTACATTGTATGTTTTTGCGAGTTTTTTAGCGTATTTTCGTGCTCCTTTTATGTGTTTTAGGTAGTATGTGTTATTATTATCTTTAGAGATTCTTGAGTTTGGGATGTTGTGAATCATGAATTCTTCTGTTTTTTTGGTTATTTGTTCTTTATTCATAAGGATTATTCCTTTTTTTGTTTTTTGATGATGTTATATGTTTTTTAAGAATAGTTTTTTTGCTTTTAAACCTAAACTTTTTTTGTTTTCTTTTGATATTAGCATTATTTTCCATTCTTGTTTGCTTTCTTTTTCCAGGGTTTTTGTTAGCGGACTTATGCTTTTAAGTTCTACAAAGTTGTTATTTTCATAGATTTGTGTGTTTTCTATACTTTTTGGAAATGATCTTATTCGTATTAAAAATTCGTCATTTTTTAGTTTTAATTCTTTTGCAATTAATTTTTCAGTTTCTTTTAACAATGTTGGATTTTTGCTTAATTTGATACAATTTTCTTTTGTTTTATTGTCTAGTTCGTTTTCATGTATGTTGTTTATTGATTTTAGTATTTTTCTTTGGTCTATAAGTATGCCTAGTTTTTCTTTGTTTCGTCTTATAAGTGTTATTAGGTCTGCATCGTCCATGTTTTTAAGGTCGTTTAGGTTTAGTATTTTGTTATCGCATAGATTTTGAACGCTTCGTCCTAGCATTTCCATTGCGATTTCAATTACGTCATGTTGGTAAACTGCGGAGAACATTAGGTATCTGGATATTACGACGGATTCTACGTTTTTGATGCCTTTTGATAAAAATCCGAATGTTTTTTTGTTGTATGTGGCGGTAGATATTAATCTGCTTAAGTCAATTGTGCCATAAGCGGTTCCTGTGAAGTATGCATCTCTTACAAGATAATCCATTTTATCTATGTCTATTCCGGATGAGAGTATTGCACCTATAGGATCTTTGCCTTTGATTAGATTGCAGACGTTATTTGTGTTTATGTTGTGTTTTTCTAAAAGGGAACTGTAGTTTGTTTTTATTTTATCTATTCCGATGTCCATGTGGTCTTTTTTGGTTGCTTTTAAATTCATGTTTTCTATTCTATTTATGTGAGAATATGGTAGATGACCTATGTCGTGCATAAGTGCTGCTATTTTTAGTTCTTTTGTTGTTTGGTTATTTAATTTAATGGCTTGTGCTATTTTTTCTGCGATGTGCATAACACCAATTGAATGTTCGAATCTGGTGTGTACTGCTGATGGGTATACTAAAGAGGTAGGTCCTAATTGTTTTATATTTCTTAATCTTTGCATTTCGTTGGTGTCGATGATACTCATTTCGAAATTACTAATTGTTATGTCTTTGTGAATTGGGTCTTTAATTACATGCATGTTAAAACCTCTTTTAATTCTTTTAAATTATTTATTATGAACTCGGGGTTTTCTGCTACGGCTTCTTTTTTTGTTAAAAGCCCGGTAAGTACGGTAACAGATGTTACTTTGGCGGCATTCGCCATTTTAATATCTCCTATTGCATCGCCGATATATATTGTATTTTTTGGTGTGGTGTTGAATTTTTTTATTTGGTCTAGAATCATTTTAGGGTTTGGTTTTTGATATTTTTCTGTATACATATCTCCGGTTTGTATGTCTTTGAATTTTTCAAGATTTATGTTGCAGAGATTTGAAATGTGTGTTAGTGTGGTTTTTTCTGAACCGCTTGAGATTACGGGTGTGAATTTGTTTTCGTTTAAGTAATCAAGACATGCATCTATGTGGGGGGCTTTTTTTATCGCGGATTCGAATTTATTGGTGTGTAATAATTTTATGAATTTTTGGTATGTTTCTTTTTGTTTTATTGGGTCTGTTACTACACTGTTTATTTCTTTTTGGTATATTTGACCCCAATGTTCAAGTATTTTCTTTTTTGCAGTTGGTTCTTGTGCTTTTGTTATTGCTTTTGCGTATTCCATTGAAGATAGATAACATTGAATGTATCGTTTATTTGTGCCTGTGACTATAACGCCGTCAAAATCAAAAATTATTAGTTTTTTTGTCATTGTTATCCTCTATTTGCGTTTTTTATTGTGTAGTTTATACGTTGTGTGAATGTTATGATTGATAGAATTACTGCAATTATGATAAAATATGTTATGTATTCCGGTGTTTTTATGTATCCAAATATCATGCCTGTAATTATTAGTATGATTCTTTCTGCGCGTTCAAGAAGACCATCCATTTTTTCGATTTTAATTGTCGGTATAACTTTTTGATGGTCTGCATATGCTTTTGCAAATGAGGTCATTGCACTTCCGAAAAATAAAAGCAATGTGAGCCATATATATCCGGGGATGTAAAATTCAGGGATTTCGAAAAACATAAGACCTATTAATAGCAATGCTTCGACAATACGGTCTATTATGCCGTCTAAGTATGCTCCTAGATGTGTTTTTTTGTTTTGATGTTGTGCAACTGCTCCGTCTATGGCATCTATTAGTCCTGAAATTGAAAAAAGAATTATACCGACTAAAAGATTTTTTGAATAAAGTGCATAAAAACCGAAAATAGCAAAAAGTAATGACAGAAAAGTCCATGAGTTTGGGGATATTGGAATTTTAGAAAATATACGTCCTAAAAAGGATTTTATGTTTTTTGAAAATTTTGGTGCGTATTTTTTTAGCATATTAATCATCACATAATATTTATAAACCTTCAGGTTTAATAATTGTACGATTGGTATGGGTGGATGTCTTACAGTACGGTAAAATTGAATGTTTGTTTTTTTTAGTTTGTGATATGTGCCAATTAATTTCTGATTATTTTTTAAGTTGTAGTAATAATAATAGTAAATATATTTTAGGTGATTTTGATGAGTGATGTAGTTATAACGCTTCCGGACGGTTCGAAAAAGAAAATGGTTAAAAATACGACAATAAAAGATGTTGCGTATTTAATTGGGGATGGGCTTGGACGGGCAGCTATTGCCGGAAAAATTGACGGAGTGCCTGTTGATTTAGCTACGCCTGTTAAGAAAAATGCAGCTGTTGAGATAATCACGCTGAAGTCAAAAGAAGGTCTTGAGATACTCAGACATTCGAGCGCACATGTTTTGGCAGAAGCGGTAATTGATATTTTCTCTGATGCAAAACCAACTATAGGTCCTGCAATAGAGGACGGATTTTATTATGATTTTGATGTTAAAAAGCAGTTTTCTCCTGAAGCTCTTGAGAAAATAGAAGCTAAAATGAAAGAGATAATAAAAAAAGACGAACCTTTTTTGCGCATAGTAATGAGCAAGAAAGATGCTTTGGCGCATTTCAAAAAAGAGGGGAATGTATATAAACAGGAATTAATATCTGAATTAAAAGAAGGTGAAGAGATATCATTTTACAAAAACGGAAGTTTTATAGATCTTTGCCGCGGGCCACATATGCCGTCAACAGGATTTTTAAAGGCCGTAAAGCTTATGAAAGTATCCGGCGCATACTGGCGGGGGAATGCGAAAAACAAGATGCTTTCCAGAATATACGGGATTTCGTTCCTGAATAAAAAAGAGCTTTCATCCTATATTACTATGCTTGAAGAAGCAGAAAAGAGAGATCACAGAAAATTAGGCACGCAGCTTGAGTTGTATTCGTTCCATGATGAGGGGTCGGGATTCCCATTTTTTCATCCGAAAGGAATGGTGATTTGGAACGTTCTTGAGGGCTTCTGGCGTGAGGAGCACAAGAAAGCAGGATATGTAGAGATAAGCACGCCGATAATACTTAAGAAAGATCTTTGGCTCCAGTCAGGGCACTGGGATCATTATAAAGACAATATGTACTTTACGCAGATAGACGGCAATGACTATGCTATAAAACCAATGAACTGTCCTGGAGGCATGATTGTCTATAAATCAAAGAAACATAGTTATAAGGAATTTCCAATGCGTGTTGCAGAGCTTGGTATGGTTCATCGGCATGAGCTTTCCGGTGTGCTTCATGGACTTATGCGCGTCAGGAGATTTACGCAGGATGATGCTCATGTGTTCATGACTGAAGGCCAGATAAAAGATGAAATAAAAAATGTGATGGCGCTTATAGACAAGATTTACAAAGTGTTCGGTTTTGAATACCATGTTGAGCTTTCGACAAAGCCGGAAAAGGCCATGGGTTCTGATGAAATATGGGATAAGGCAACAGAGTCTCTTAAAAATGCTCTTGAAGAAAGCAAGATGAAATATGTTGTAAACGAGGGTGATGGCGCTTTTTATGGACCAAAAATAGATTTTCACATAAAAGATTGTATCGGAAGGACGTGGCAGTGCGCAACAATACAGCTTGATTTTTTGATGCCTGAAAGGTTTGATCTGAAATATACCGGCGAAGACAATAAGTTGCACAGGCCAGTTATGATACATCGGGTTATTTTCGGAAGTTTCGAGAGATTTATAGGTATTTTGGTGGAGCATTTTGCAGGGGCATTTCCTACATGGCTTGCGCCTGTGCAGGTAAAGCTTATTACAATTGCAGATAGGCATATAGAGTATGCAGAGAAAGTGAAGCATAAGCTTTTAGATGCAGGCGTGCGTGTTGAAGCGGATTTCAGGACTGAAACTGTTGAGTACAAGATACGTGATGCTCAGCTTCAGAAGATCCCGTACATGCTTGTCGTGGGTGACAAGGAAATTAACAAGAATGCGGTCACTGTCCGGACGCGCGCAGGCAAAGTGACATACGGCGTTGATGTTGGCAAGTTTTTGGAAGATATAACTGATGAAATTAAATCAAGAAAGATTTAATCTCTTGGTTCTTATTTTTATGGTTGTAGTGTGAACGATAGATGTCTTGATATCTCAATATAGTTGTATCTTAGTGTCTTGTGGTATGGTTATTGTGATATTTTGTAGTGTTTATATTGTTGAGTATGGATATTAGAATATATAGATGTCGTTATACAAACACATATAAAGTTTTTTTTGTAATAGATGGTTGTACAGTGTGAAGCTTTTATGTCTCAGTAAGGGAGACTAATTTTTTCTTGAAACAAATGTTTTAATATTTCATTATTATTAGTTATTAT
>WSZW01000057.1 GCA_013139905.1 archaeon | reverse complement strand
ATTACCATGTCTGAGACTTTTAGTTTTTTTGCAAGAGCGGATGCTCCGTTAACTAAGAAATCGGCACCTTTAAGAAGAATTATAAATCCTGTAATGAAAAATAAGTATTCGAGCATATCTATCATTTAAGGCGTATTTGTTTTTATAGTTTGTTGAGGTTTTTGGTTTTTTTAGTTGTAATTATAAGTTGTAATTATATATACTAGTTTTTACTAAATATTGTTATGAAAACTATTGAAACTAAACGACCGTTAATTGTTGTAAATTTTAAGACGTATACGCAAGGTACGGGTGCTAAAGCTGCGGCACTTGTAAAATCGCTTGAAAATGTATCGCTTCATCATAAGATGGATTTAGTTGTGGCAGTACAGCCGACAGATATTTATCGTATTGCAAAGACGATTGGATCTACAACAGATGTTTTCGCACAGCATATGGATTTGATATCTCCGGGTGCAAATACCGGGTATATTTTACCTGAAGCTGTTGTTGATGCGGGTGCCGGTGGTGTTTTGATTAATCATGCAGAGCATAAGATTTCTATTGATGTTATTGAAAAAACAATTAAACGTGCTAAAAAACTGAAACTTAAAACTATTGTCTGTGTTGCTGATGCTTCGCAGGCAAAAGCTGTTGCTGTTTTTGGTTCTGATTATATTGCATTTGAACCGCCGGAATTGATTGGCGGGGATGTTTCTGTTTCAAGCGCTAAGCCTGAAATGATTACTGATTGTTTGAAAAAAATAAAGCTTATGAGTCCTTTAACTGAACTTTTGGTTGGTGCCGGGGTTAAAACACGAAAAGATTTAGAACAATCTATTCGGCTCGGTGCTTCCGGGGTACTTGTTGCGTCGGGAATAGTTTGCGCTAAAAATCCGGCAGAAGTTTTAATGTCGTGGATAGTTGAGCATGCATGATTGAATTTTACAAATATGAAGAAAAATCTGAATTACTTGATCCTAATTGTGATTTTAAAAAAACAAGTCAAACGATTGAACATCGGAAAGATCCATTATTGGGTACGTGGTGTAGAATAAATACTGATAGGGCTAAACGGCCTCATTCAAGTTCGGGTATGCTTGTTGATGTTGATAAACGGATTAAACAAATTGTTAAAAAAAGTGATAATTGTTTTTTTTGTGCTGAAAATGTTTTGAAGAAAACACCAAAGCATTCATTTTCTGATGAGCGGATAACTCGGGGTAAATTCATATTGTTTCCTAATTTATTTCCATTTGCACCTTATCATGGTGTTGGTGTTCTTACGGATAAGCATTTTTTGGCGCTTGACAAGTTGAATTATAAGTTGTGGGCTGATGCTTTGACAGGTTCGATCTCGTGGTTTAAAAATGTGCATACGCATGATTCAACGGCTCGATTTGCTTCGTTTAATTTTAATTATTTAATGCCCGCGGCAGCTTCTTTAGTGCATCCGCATGTGCAACCGTTAGTTGACAAGCGAGCAGATAATGGTCTTGATTTGGTTTTGAAAAAAAGTTATGAGTATTTTTCTGTTTCGAAATCTAATTTTTGGCAGGATTTGCTTGATAATGATTCGTCACGTTTTATTGGAAAAACGGGGAAAAATGTTTATTGGCATGCTGTGTTTTCGCCAACATGTGCTGATGAAGTCGTTGGTATTGTTTGCGGGAAATCATCGTTTATGGAATTATCGGATGATGATATTTTTGGTATTGCTGATGGGATTTCTAAAGTTTTGCGTGGGCTTTATTCTAAAGGTGTTCGTAGTGTGAATATGATGATTAATTCTGCGCCTCTTGATGAAAATTTGGGCGAATTTTTTTATCTTAATATTCGTATTGTGTCTAGGTCGCTGATGGTTGAGAATTATACGACTGACAGAGGTTTTATGGAAGTTTTACATAATGAGTCTATTATTAGTACTATACCGGAAGACGTTGCTTTGGGTTTAAGGAAGTATTTTTAGTGTATTTAAATATTCTATTTTTATCAAATAAACAATAATATTAAAAAATAACATCGACAAGGTATAAATTAATATTAAATCTGTGGGTGGTATTATGGTTAAAATTAATAATAATTATGATAAGTTAGGTGCAGGATATTTATTTCCTGAAATTGCCAGAAGAACTAAATTGTTTTTAGCTAATAATCCACAAGCAAAAGTTATGCGTCTTGGAATTGGAAATACGACTGAAGCATTAACTCCTACAATTATTGATGGGCTTAAAACCGGCGTTGCTAATTTATCTGATATTAAAACATATAGTGGTTATGGTGATGAGCAAGGCAATACGCGTTTAAGGGAAGCATTAGCAAATCATTTTTCTAAAAAAGGAATTCAATTACAGACAAATGAAATATTTGTGAGTGATGGTGCAAAATCCGACAGTGCAAATATTCAATCTATTTTTGGTTTCGGTGTTGTGGCTGTACAGGATCCATCATACCCGGTTTATGTTGATACAAATGTTATTGCGGGCAGAACCGAAGAATATGATGAATCCAGCGGTCAATATAAAAATATTTTATATATGCCTTGCGTGGCAGAAAATGGTTTTTTCCCTGAAGTTCCTAAAGGAAAAGTAGATTTGATTTATCTTTGCAGTCCAAATAATCCGACGGGCGCTGTTGCTACAAAAGAACAGCTTAAAGGTTTTGTGGATTATGCGATTGAAAATAAAGCGGTATTAATTTTTGATTCTGCGTATGCGTCATTTGTTTCGGATTCAAATTTGCCTACAAGTATTTACGAAATTCCGCGTGCAAAAGAATGTGCGATTGAAATTGGCAGTTTTTCAAAGTCTGCAGGTTTTACCGGTGTTCGGCTTGGATATACAATTGTTCCTATGGATTTAGTTGTTGAAGATACTGTTGCCGGCAAAGTTAATTCTTTGTGGAATCGAAGGCAGACAACATTTTTTAACGGGGCTTCAAATATTGCGCAGATGGGCGGAATTGCGGCTTTAAGTGAGGAAGGGCTTAAAGAATCACAAGAAATAATTGATTATTATATGGAAAATGCACGAATTATTAAAAAATGTATTGAGTCTATCGGTTTGAAAGCATACGGTGGTGTTAATGCGCCATATATTTGGCTGGCAACACCAAATAATATGTCTTCATGGGACTTTTTTGATAAATTGTTAAATGAAACACATGTTGTGGGCACACCCGGTATTGGGTTTGGGCCTAATGGCGAGGGGTATTTTCGTTTAAGCGCGTTTGGCCATCGGGATGATATTAAACAGGCTGTTGAAAGTATTGTTAATAATCTGAAGATTTGAATTTTTGGTTAACATTCGCCAAGTGTGTATGATTCAACAAGCTCGTTTCTGCAAGCTTCGCAAGAGTTAGAGTATGTTTGGTTGATTGGGTCGCATGGTGTAGTTATGCATTGAACATTTACTTTTCCACATACCGGTTGGTAGATTTCTATGCATGCATCAACATTTCTTTGTTCTGTGGTGCATTCAAATATTCGATCGGATATGTCTTCTATGTATGTAATTTCGTTTGCTCTGCATTGTCTTGGATAGCTTTCCATTATCGGGTATCCTGCAGCTGCGCATGATTCAAAATCTGTTACTGTTATTTTATCTGTGCAACCTGCTAGAATAATTGTTGCGAATAAAAGAATGATTTTTATTGTGTTATTCATAAGACTATATTGTTTTCATGGGTTATAAACGACGTTGTTTTATTCGGGTGTTTGGGCGAAATTGTTTTTTTTTGTGGTTTTTTGAAAAGTAATAAATGTTTTTAATTTGATTGATTGTGTCGTAATCTTTTAATGGTGGTGAAATAATCAAAAGATTTATATATTTACTTAACTTTATTTATTTTGTTGATTTGATATGGTACGAACTATTTGTGATGAAAAATATTCGGATTTTGATCCGGCAAATGATGCATTATTAATAATTGGAAAAGCAACTGAATTTTTAAATCAAGAGTCTGAAATGAATATGTGTTTAGCTGGTGATGTAGTTGTATATCCTTTAACTACGTCCATAACACAAACTGTTATGGATAGAGTGCGTGATCATTATGCTGAAGTTAATATGCAGGTTACTTTTGAGGATGGCGCATTGAATTTTAAGCATTTTGGTGTTCATGAACTTTATGAAGAAGTTAAAAAGTTAGAATCTGGTATCGATTGTGTATTAGATGATAGCGGTTTTGATTGTAATCATAAAGTAAGGATACCTTTTTCTTTGGATATTCCATCACTTGTGCTGAATAAAACTTTAGATAAATATCGTAAGGCTGATCATTATGTGTGTGTTACAAAGGAGTATTTTCCAGAATCGAAAGATGTTTATGTTACATTTGAACTGAATAAAACTAAATTTGATAACGATCATAAACCGTTATGATTTTTTTATTTTTCAAGGTAATATTTAATTGGTTTTTTGATGTTAAATATTGAGTTGGTTAGTGTTTTGTTTTTTGTAAATAAGATTTTTGCAATTAATTTTCCATCAAGAAGTGCGTATAGAATAATTATTGCAAAAATGTAAACTTTTTTAAATTTATCAAATATTTGATCTTGAATTTAGCTCAACATATAAAACGCAGCGACGCCGATTAATAGCGTTAGGGTTAATATACCAATCACGATTTTTCTGAACTTTTTTTCTTCGGCTGTTAAATCGTCCCAACGTATGCGGTTCTTTTCCCATTTGTCTTTGTTTGCAAGACCCGCGATTAAGAAGACTAAGCCTAGCATCCAAAGGACGTTGTTGTTAAAAAGAAGACCCAACGGCACCCAGATTATTCCGAAAATAAAAAAATTGTAGTAGTCCGGAGGTCTTTTGTTTATTTTTCGACCCAAAAGAAATAGCACGGCAAGTAAGATTATGAGTATTCCTATTCCAATTAATAACCACGGTGTTGCTGCCATTATTATATTATGGGTTTAATTGAATATATAGTTTTTTGTGGATAAATGCGTTATTCTATCGGCACGTTGGTTCTAGTACATATATTAACTCACCGGATTATTTTTTATTTTATGAGAATAAAAGATATTGTTGTATCTGGGCGGCCGCGTGAACGGCTTACGTGTTTGGGTGCGCCCGCGTTATCTGATGCTGAGCTTTTTGCGATAATTTTAAAGACTGGAAACAGAAATGAAAATGTTATTGATATGTCAAATCGACTTATTTCAAAATACGGTTTGGAAAAATTGGCACGATGCTCTGTTGGTGAGCTTCAAAAAATAAATGGAATCGGACCTGCAAAGGCGTGCCAGATATTGTCGTTGTTTGAGCTTGGAAAAAGACATGCGTCAATAAAACGAGATGGGATACCGATAAAAACTGCTAAAGATGTTTTTGATTATGTGTCGCCGAAATTAAACGGGCTTGAAAAAGAACAGTTTATTGTTTTGCATTTGGATACTAAAAATAATATTACTAAAAATGAAATTGTGTCTGTCGGTATACTTAATGCGTCTATTATTCATCCGCGAGAAATATTTAAATCCGCTATTAAAGAAAGTTCTAATTCTATTATTTTAGTTCATAATCATCCGTCGGGTGATCCTGCACCGTCAAACGAGGATAGGGATGTTACTCGGCAATTGTGTTCTGCCGGGGAATTGTTAAGCATTTCTGTTCTTGACCATGTTATTGTCGGGGCTAATGGGTATTATAGCTTTAAGGAAGAAGGTTGTTTTTGATTGATGAATGGTTTTTATATAAATCGTAAGTCCTATTATTCGTATGGTATTTTTAGCCGGTATTTTGGGTTTAGGAATTATTGGAATTGTATTACTTCTTGTGATTTCTTCTTTACCTCTTTATTTTGCGGTTAAATTTTTAGGTGGCAAAGCCACGATTTTGAAAGTAATTTTTGTAAATTTAATTGTTGGTATTATAAGTGGCGTTTTGTCAATTCCGTTACTTGGGTTTATATTGCTTTTATTTATCTACAAGAAGTTTTTCGAGCTTTCGTGGCTTAATGCATTTTTTGCTTTGATTTTGCAATCTGTGGTTGCCGTAATTCTCGTGGTTATTGCGATTGTTGGTTTGGGTATTGCGTTGATTTGATTGTTATGGCAGAATGGATTAAAAAAGAACAGTATGATACTAAACTTTTGGCGGATGAAAAAGCTCTTAATTCTTTGGGGTCTGAAATACAGCTTGTGCGTTTTAAAGCGGGTAAATATGAGCATTATCACAAGAAAAAAACGGAATTTTTTTATGTGCTGAAAGGCAACGGTCGGGTTGTATTGGGTGATGAGGTTAAAATGGTGGGTGTTGGGGATGTTATTCTAATTAAATCAGGTGTTCGTCATACTTTTATTAACGAAGATGGTTTAGAGCTTATTATGCTCAAGACGAATAATTCTAAGGATGATACTTTTAGTTGATTTGATTTTTTTGATCTTTTTTGTTTTATTGTTGGTATAATTAGGTTGTTTTTGTTATTTTTTAGAGGTAGTAAAAATAAATAGATTTATATGTTTTTTTCGTTTATAATTAAATTATGGAAATAGTTAATGATGTGTTTGAAATAGAAACAAATAAAATAAAGCCGTTTTCGATTATACCTCGAGTATTTGAAGAGAAATTAGAGAATTTTCATGGTATTGAATTAAAAAATCTAAAAACTGAAACTAAATATTTGGATAATGTGATATGGGAAGATTATGTTTTTTTTAGTGATGGTTTTAATCATTCACTTGATACAATAAATGAACGAATTTTAGATAAATATAAATCTATTTCCGGGCATTGTTCGATTATTATTGATGATTCTGATGACTTAATGAATCATATAGAGAATATTTATCGAGTTTGTTATTTTCATTCTGTGTGGGCAAAAGAAATGAAGTTGTGTGATGGATCATTTCCGAATAATTGTTGTGGGATTTCTTCTAGAAATATTTTTTTAAGTTTAATGGATCTGGGTTATCCTAATGTTTCGTATTTATATAATAATAAATATGATCATGCTTATGTTGGTTTACCATTTGTATTTGGGGATAATTCTGATGAAGGATTTATTATTGTAGACCCTACCTCTGAGCAATTATTTGATGATAAAAAAATTGCACCAAGAAATAATATTTTTGTTGCTTATAAGACTTGGAAATATGAAACTGATAGGATGGATGGAGTTGATTTATATCCTAGTTTGTATGGTGGTTCAACGTTTGCTAATCTTTACACATTGCGAAAATTTCCAAAAAAAAATATATTTGAATGTAATATGATTGATGAATATTTTAAACACGTATTTAATAATACAGTTAAATTTGATTTTTATAATAATGGTTTTATTTAAAATTAAATCATGCGGACATTTTGTCCGCAGAATATAATATTATTTACAAACCCAATTTCTTTTCAGTTTCGGCGATTGCGAATCTGGTTTTTATGACGGTATCCGGGTTTAAAGAAATTGAGTCGATTCCGCATTCTACTAAAAATTGTGCAAATTCCGGATAATCCGATGGTGCCTGTCCGCAGATTCCGATTTTTCTGCCTTTTGCTTTTGCGCCGTCTACTACTTGTTTTACGAGC
>WSZW01000119.1 GCA_013139905.1 archaeon | reverse complement strand
CATAAAAATCACTCATACGCCTGCCCGGTAATTGTAAGTGCAGTTGATGTTACTGTCGCATTCTTTGGAATGCGAATGTATGTTGTGAATGTATCGCCCGTTGCACTTGAGAATGTTTTTGATGTATCGGAATCATTGAACTGCGTTACTATATCTGAATTTTGGGTTATTGAAACATCGCTTATGCTAATCATCTGATTGGCGCAATTAACTACGCCTTGTGTGCCTGAAGTTCCGCTTGATGCCGCTTCAGTTGTCGTTTTTGTGTAGTCTGTTAGCCAACCCAATATCGCTGTGCTTACGGCGACGGTAAATACAATTAATAAAATTACGGCGATTAACGGAGATACGGCTTTTTTCATAGTAAAATAATGGGTTCTAGTAGTATATATAAGTTTTAACATCCGCTTGGCGTTTGTGTGAATTCGTCGCTTGTGCCGCAGGTTGTGGTTGCTTTGAATGATAAGAAATTGTTACAGGTTATTGGGCAGGTATTGTTTGAAACGGTTAAGAAATCACCAACTCCAAACTCTGTGTATGCCGGTGTGAATAAACAAATATCGCCAGTGGTTGATGTTGCATAGATTGTGTTTAGTGTTGTGTCTTTAAACCCGGTGTTCATTATTGTTGCCCTGAAATTCATGTCGCCATCATTATAATTTATTGAAAGTCCGTTCACCAAAAGATTTCCGGCATCAGAAGTTTCGAATGTTAATGGAACGTCACAGTAACCGGGAATGCTTTCAACGCATGTTGAAAGATATGTGTTTATCTCGTCAGCAAACGATGGCATGGATTCGGCGGTGTTAAGATTACCGGCATTGTAGTATATTTGTGTTCCGTCAATCGAAAAGTTGACGTCTGATGGGTATTGTGACTCTGGTTCTGAAGGCGTTTGCCATGTTAAATACATACCATCATACCAGACTGAATCTCCACCAGTATAATCAGTCCAAACAAATGTAGTTCCGGTTTCAGGTACATTAGGTTGTGCTCCATCTATTAAGGGGTACATCGCCCACATACTGCTCGATTTCCAATTGGGATATACTGCAATATCAGTTATTCCTTCCTGTACCCCCCACCCGGAAATAGTACGATTTATGTATTGAATATTCCAAATACCGGTATTAACTCCCCGCCCCAGACTATACCAGATTACATGAATATCATCATTATTATCAATAGCAATGGAAGGAGCACGTTGGTCCCCTACACCCCCCAGGTCCGTTACTTGTTCTACTACACCCCAACCAGATACAGTATAGTTACGGTATTGGATATTATTATTTCCAGTATTTGTGCCCCATCCTTTACCATGCCAAGTTAAGTGAATATTATCATTGTTATCAATAGCTATGGAAGATGAATATTGTTCTGATGCAATATCAGTTATTCCTTCCTGTACCCCCCACCCGGAAATAGTACGATTTATGTATTGAATATTCTGAATTCCGGTATTAACTCCCCATCCTTCACCATACCAGGTTATATGAATATCATCGTTGTTGTCGATACCAATAGCAGGATAAATTTGAGATGATGCACTATCAGTAATTGCTTCTATTGTGCCCCATCCAGATACCGTGCAATTACGATATTGGAGATTATATATTCCGGTATTAACTCCCCATCCTTTACCATCCCAGGTTACATGAATTACATCATTACTATCAATAGCTATAGAAGGCTCAAATTGCATGGATGCACTATTAGTTACTCCTTCCTGAATTCCCCAAACCCCATTAGTTCTATTACGGTATTGAATGTTATATGACGTACCCCAAGCCACCCAAACTATGTGGATTACATCATTACTATCAATAGCAATTGAAGGCTGCCATTGATCCGTTATACCACCATCATTAACCATTAATGGTGTATTCCATGTAACTCCATCATCAGTACTGTTTACTGCATATACATAATGATCACCATCATAGACAACCCATAATGTACCATCAGAGGTTCTTGCTAATTTACGACCATTATTAGGATCTGTACCACCAACACCCCCATCTATTATTTGTACTGCCGCATATACTGGCGACACTGCTAAAAACAGTATGAGTAATATCAATATTATTTTCTTTACCATTATAATCCTTTTATTAGTCATACGCCTGCCCCGTTATTGTCAATGCCGTTGATGTTACAGTCGCATTTACCGGAATTCGCACCCACACGGTTTCTGTGATACCGGCTGCACTTGAGAATGTTTTTGAGGTATCAGAATCATTAAACTGTGTTACTGTATCTGAATTTTGGGTTATTGACACATCGCTTATGCTAATCATCTGATTGGCGCAATTAACTACGCCGCTGGTTCCAGTAGTTCCGCTAGACGCAGCTTCTGTTGTCGTTTTTGTATATGTGGTTAGCCAACCCAATATCGCTGTGCTTACGGCGATTGTAAATACAATTAATAAAATTACGGCGATTAACGGAGATACGGCTTTTTTCATAGTAAAATAATGGGTTCTAGTAGTATATATAAGTTTTAACAACCGCTTGGCGTTTGTGTGAATTCGTCGCTTGTGCCGCAGGTTGTAGTTGCTTTGAATGATAAGAAA
>WSZW01000097.1 GCA_013139905.1 archaeon | reverse complement strand
AGACATTTTAGCATCCATTGTAATACATCTAGACACATCATCAATCTTGCCAATGCCCGAAACAAGAAACGTTGGAGGTGCAGAAACACGTATTTCATCTCCATCTTTGTTTTTAAGTCGCCCATCCATCGACATAGAATCCTTACCGGTAATATCTGCGGTGCCGAAACCAAGACAACACTCTTCAAGAGCTTTTAATGAACGCACAAGCTGAGCTGCTTTATACTTCCCATCAGGATTATTTTCTTCATCATATATCAAAGACGGATGACAAGTATTTCCACAAAGCACAATATCATCAACATCGCCACCAACCGCAATTATCTTTCTTATAGCTTCATCAATCACATATTTTGTCATATCGTCAGTATCAATTTTCGACAATTCAGGATTTATTGCTTGTGATGCTATAATCCCATCATTAATCTCAAGAACAGGCGCAAAAGATATTGCATCCCCTTCAACATCAGAATATTTACCAACAAAATGCTTAGAACCAACACTTGATGCCTGCACCTCATGATCAAATTGCCTTTGAATATATTCCTTGCTTGCAACATTTGAGTCAGATAAAATCATTTTAAGTATATCCGTATGAGTTATATCACCAAAAGAAATTATATTTTCATCAATCCCGCCATCATAATTAAAAACAATTGTAGGCTCGATAAGTTTCGGTGGTGTCCATTCCGCTTCAAGATTCATCACAGGAACGCCATTATTCATAAAATCCATTTCAATATATGCAATTGTCTTATCTTCCCATCGAACATCAAAATAACCGGAATCATTAAACTCCCCAATATCCGTCATAACAACATCGTGCTTTCTTGCAAGCTCTTCTAATTTTGGCATATTTTCTTTAGAAACAGCAATATTCATTCGTTCTTGCGACTCAGACACCAACACTTCCCACGGATCCATACCATCATATTTCAATGGTGCTTGGTCAAGATTAAGTACACAACCACCATTATTTCCCGTCTCTTCCGCCATCTCACCTACAGACGATGAAAGTCCGCCAGCCCCATTATCAGTTATACTGTTATAAAGACCCAAATCTCTGGCTTCAATTATGAAATCCTGAACTTTTTTCTGTGTGTAAGGATCGCCTATCTGTACATGCTGTGCAGATATCCAATTTCCATGTTCTAACGATGATTCTGTAGCGCCGTGAATACCATCTTTTCCAATAAGACCGCCAACCATAACAATTCTATCACCAATGTTTGCTTTCTTGTATGCACCATCTTTTCCATTAATTTCTGCAGGCATAATAGAACCAGAACCCACATGAATCGCACATTTTCCCATATGACCCTCATGAAAGTGTGCACCACCGAGCATAGTTGGAACTCCGCTTTTATTTCCGCCATCCTTAACTCCGCGTATGACCTCGGAAAGTAACTGCATCGGAGGAATACCGGGCATATATTCACCCGCATAATCAGGAAATCCTGTCGAGAATTGATAAGTGCCCATACAAACTTTTCCACCCTGACCAGTCCCCATAGGATCTCTAAATACCCCAACAATTCCAGTTATGGAACCCCCATATGGCTCGACATTCGAAGGACTGTTATGAGTTTCAACCTTGTATGCGAAATACCATCCCGGCGCAAATTCAATTACACCCGCATTATCAGAAAGTGTAGATACAATCCAATCCTTTTCACTCTCAATTTTTTTTGTAGGTGCTCTTATATATGTATCAAATAAACTATTAATTATTTCAACTTGACCGGTCGTGGTATCTCTATAAGTAAAAATAGAATTGAAATTTTTGTGCTTGCAATGTTCACTCCAACCCTGTGCCTGTTTTTCAAGCTCTACATCACTTATTTGTTCTGAAAGACCGACCAATTTCCTTACCGCAATAACATCAGGTTTTAATAAATAATTTTGCAACTCCTGCATTTCAATAAGATTAAGCGCAAGCGAACGTTTACTACTAAGCTCTACAAGCTCAGAATCAGACATATTAATAATATCAAAATACTCAACAACCGGCTTATGATTTGATTCTACTTTTGGAAGCCACGGTTCAGCTCCCGACCCGTCAGTATAATCAGAATAAGACATTATTCTAAACTGCTGAACCTGGTCATTTGAAAGCACGCCGGCAATTCTATTTACCTGTTGTTCAGAAACACCACTTAACAAATATGTTCTTGAAGCATATGCATTTCCATCAACATCATCAAGATGAGTTTTTACCGTCTCAAATACGGCATCGCCCGTGTTATCCTTAACTCCTGGTTTAAAACCTACCTCTATCGCCCAATCATATTCACCACCAGGAATAAATGTATCATTCACCACTACATCAGACACAACACTATCAACAAACCGTGCATTTGCTAAATCCTCTACAACTTCAATAGGTATACCTAAATCAAGTGTAAATTTATCTATAACAGAAACATCTTCAGGAGAAATATCTAGCATCTGCTCAATAGTTTTTTTGGTCTCTACCCCTAAAGCATCTAATTGGTTTGGCTTTACACCTATCTGTATAGTACTAATAGAATTAAATTCAACAAACACCATACTAAAAATTACAAATAAAAACTTATAAATGTTATTTCTAAGCCATAAATACAACAAATTATTATTCATCAATAATTAAAACATCTAAAACATCTCCTAACTCTCACATTTATAAACATTTTTTTGCACCACACAAGCAAACAGTATGTATTCAATTACCCCCCATATACCACCACACCAATATCCAATCAAAAAAACACATAACAAAAAAACAAAACATTCATAAACATCAAAAATCCATATATTCATATGGATGAAACAAACAATTCAATAATTCTAAAAGACACATTTATGACCGACGGCAAAACAGCAAGCCCACTGCTTACAGAAGATACAAAAAACCTAATAATTGACATCGACGGCGTCATCTGTGAAGACATACCAAACGAAGAACCGGAAAGAATGCCTGGTGCCTACGAAATTCCAAGAGCAAAAGACATCATAAACGCATGGTACGACAAAGGCCACATAATAACATTCTTTACTGCAAGAACCGAAGAAACAAGAAAAGTAACCGAAACTTGGCTAAAAAAACACGGATTTAAATATCACGAAGTACTTTTCAACAAACCTAGAGGCGGACATTACCATTATATTGACAATGCACCAATAGATTCAACTCGTTTCGAAGGCTGTTTTGACGAACTTTTAGAAAGAACAAAAAATTTCCCAATCAAAAACAAATAATATCAAAGTTCTTTACCAACATAAACCCCGACATCTTTATATCCAAGTTTACGGTAATATTCTTTAGTACCAACAGCAGAAATAACCAATATTTTTTTAACACCATTTTCTTTAGCAATTTCCTGCGCACGCGCCATTAATTTAACCCCGAGCCCTTTATGTTGATATGCCCCGATTTTATCATCACCCAAAGCAAGACTAGTACCAACAACTTTTAACTCACGAACAACAGCCATTTTCCCTGAAAATTCCGACCGAAAAGAATCATTCACAATTCTAAGCCGAACATACCCATAAAGAATGTCATTTTTTTTGTCTTCATAAGAAATAAAATATTCTTTTGAGCCGGACGCGTCATATTCTAACACGCACATAGATTTATTGCCACCGGATTTATCCCCATGAAGCATCTTATGTCCTGCTTCCCGACACCGAATACATCGACATTTAATACCTAATACATCTGCACGCCGAACAACATACTCCCTCAAATTACTATTTTCAACACCGCAATCAATCTTTTCTTTAGGAATATCTCGCTGCACACGCATAACTCTCACATAAGAGGGTATTTTTTTCTTAGCATGCGCAATAATATCAGCAGCACTTTTAGTATCAAGCGGACTGTATTCTCCATTTTTCCACATATCGTATAACTTCGTACCTTTTATCACAAGAGTAGGATATATTTTCAACATATCAGGACAAAATCGCTCATCAGAAAATAAAGTTTCAAACATTTTGATATCTTCTTGCTTTTTTTGCATGAGTCCCGGCATCATATGATACACAATTTTAAAACCAGAATCCTTCAATAACTTTGTAGATAACGCAACATCCGCCACCGTATGACCACGATTAACTTTTTTAAATACCTCATCACTTAAACTCTGAACACCAAGCTCAACTCTGGTAGCCCCAAATAAAAGCATTTCATCTATCTCTTTTTCCCTGCAAAAATCAGGCCGGGTTTCAATTGTAAGCCCAACACACCGATGCTCCGCAGTTTCATTTAACTTCTTTGCATTTTCCAAAGTATCAGAATCAACGCCATTTAAAGCATCAAAAAGCCGTTTTACAAAATTAACTTTATAGTCAGTTGCATACGACAAAAAAGTCCCACCCATTATAATTAACTCTATCTTTTCAGTAGCATGCCCAATCGCAGTTAATTGTTTTATTCTATCCATTACTTGATTATACGGATCATACTCAAACATAGCCCCACGCCTTGCAGCAGGTTCTAACCCGGTATAACTTTTAGGCACATTTTCGCCCTGCGGACAATAAATACACTTCCCCGGACAAATTCCCGGTTTTGACATAACAGCAACAATTACAACACCGGAGATTGTTCGAACCGGTTTTTTAATTAAAATCTTAAGCCTATCACGCTCAGAAGATTTAGCATGCTCTAAAATAGAAGAATTCGGTATCAAATCCGCAATAGAATACTTTTTTGCTATTTTTCGCTTAATATTATCTAAAATATTACCATCAACAATAGACCTAAGAATAATCTCATCAATAATTTCTCTTGCAATTTTCTTGTCAATAGTCTTTATTATCATAATAATCATCTAAAATAATATAATATTCATTTAAACACTCACAATAAATATACATCTAAACATTCTAACTCTCACAAATATAAGTATATTTTTAGAATAACTTAAAATATATATTAAAAGAATAATTTAAAAATAAAAAAATACCACCATTACAAAAAAACAATCAAATCTAGTTATTCAA
>WSZW01000011.1 GCA_013139905.1 archaeon | reverse complement strand
TTGTTTGTACGTGTAAGAGATGGCGGTACTGCTGGTGATAATGAAGGTATCAAGACTGCTGAAACAACTGGTTCATTAGGTTCAACAGGTGGTTCTGCTACTGTAAACAGAATCTCAGATGTATAATTAGCATTTAAAATTCTGATAAATATACCCGTAAGGTGCAAATCTTACGGGTATTTTTTTATCTTCAGGAGATGTAATGGCAGGCTCAATAACAAGCGATCTAACAGTAATCAGTTTAGCAGATTCAACAACTGGGTGGTCTGGTACGTCTGGCGCTTTAGATACAGAAGTATATAAACAGGCAGCCACTATTGGCAGTGATGGTGCGTATGCATATCAAACTGGTAAAAACACTCTTGCCAGTTGTACGTTTACTCCAGCTACTAATATTAATATGACCGCAAATTATACAACACCTCATATATATTTTACAATGAGATGTGATGTATTTCCTTTCTGTGAGGCACTGAATACAGGCGCAACAAATTCTGGATTAATGTTGCGAGTTACAGACGGTGCCGGAAATTACACACAATGGCATTTAGAGGGAAGTGATACTTGGGATGGATCGTGGAGAAACTTTGTTCTTGATTTAACAAATACGGCTAATATTCACACAACATCGGGAACCCTATCATTATCTGATGTCGATATTATAACTTGGTACACAGATAACTCAAATTCAGGCACTATTCGTATTATTGATAACACTTGGTTAGATTCTGTCAGATACGGTGACGGATTACAAGCTGAATCAGCAACAACAGAAGCATTTGATTTTACTGATATTGCTCTTGATGATATTTTAACAGCAAACTATTATGGTGTTATTCAAGATACTGAAGGTGTATTATTCTGTCAAGGTGGAGTAATTCTCGGTGATGCTGTTGGTTCAGCAACTTGTAATTTTGTATCATCTGGTGAAACGGTGTACTTCAAAGATCAACTTGTTTCATCATCTCATTATTTATTAACCGCTGTCGCTAGTGCAACGGCAACTACAGATATTGATATTACTAGTTTGGTATGTAAAACAGTTGGTGGAACGGGCGCCGAAGTAACAATATCAGATGCCGATTTAAACTCTGTTTCTATTGTTTCATCATCATTTATTGATATGGGTGCAATTACATTAACCTATGCTTCTGGTGTATACAAAACAACAGGTTTTTCTGGTTGTGGAATAATCCTTCTTGCTTCTGGTGTTACATTTACTGGGTGTTCGGTAGATAATTGTGGACAACTCACACACGCAGGCGCAACCCTAAATGATACAATTGTAACTGGGTATGGAGGTACAGCAAATACTTCGGCAATGTTATATGATGTTGCTGTTGATCCCGATGGTGAAATGGATGCAATGCAATTTACAATGGGCACCACATTAACTCACGCAATTGAATTCGGCACTAATGTTCCGTCTACAATGACAATTCGAGATATTGATTTTGTTGGATATAATGCTTCAAATAATGTCAATGATTCAACTTTTCATTTCAAAGACACAGCAGGAACAATCACACTTAATATCGTTGGCGGATCAGGTAATGTAAGTTATCGTACAGATGGTGCCACAATTGTTATTGTTCAAGACCCTGTTACAACTTCAGTTCACGCCCAGACAGTTGATCAAGCCGATGTTGGTTCAGCAAGAGTATTATTGAAAGCAAGCGATGGAACAGGTCCTCTTCCATTTGAAGATGTTGTGGTGATTGCACAAACAGGTGGTACAGCTACAGTTACACATACGGCGCACGGATTTGCAACAAATCATTATGTTGTAATTAAAGGTGCTATTCCAGAAGGATATAATAAGGTTGCTCAAGTAACAGTACTTACCTCAAGTACATACACATATGCAGTAGATTCCGGATTATCATCGCCAGCCACAGGAACACCAGTTGCAACAGGTGCAATTGTCTATGGTCTAACAGATGTAAACGGTGATATTTCAGACAGCAGAACATTAGCAACAGATCAACCTGTTGTGGGCTGGTGTAGAAAATCAACATCATCACCGTTCTATAAATCGGCTCCTTTGGGAGGTGTTGTAAGTAGTTCATTAGGTGCATCATTTACAGCCATTATGATTAGTGACGAATAAGTATATAAATATCAATAACATTATAATATAAACAGGAGAATTTTATGAGTACATTTGGATCAACACAGGAAGAGCAGTCACCAGAAGAGATGAAGATTTCAAAGGAATTGAAAGAAGTCAAAAATCTTGCTAGAAAAACATCTACGATTCAAGGTGTGAGTGCAGAATTACAGGTACAGAAACAACAAATCAACACATTGAATGATAAACTAGATTCTCTACTTGGTTTAATCAGCACACTTCAAAATCAGATGACCACTTTCCAGCAACAAAGGGCGATTGAACTTAGTGCAATGGTGAATCACGGTCCGACTTCAAGCGAGGACTAAATGGCACTATCCGTTAATTATTTAACGAAGGTAATCAGTGTACCACAATCAGATTTAACCCTAGTATCGGGTA
>WSZW01000059.1 GCA_013139905.1 archaeon | reverse complement strand
CGCAAAGAAGTATGGATTGAGATTTTTTGTATATGATAAGACTATTGGAAAATATGGAGTATATGTTGAAAAGATGTTAAAGTGATTAAAATGATTAATAAAATCAACATCCAAAACATGAACGTTGTTCTAGTGTTGGCTTTGTTGGTGATTGGTTCGTTTGTGCTTTTTTCGAATAATGATATGATTAATGTTGATATTCAAGAAATACAAAGTTTAACGCCGCAGGGTGAAGTTCCAATTGTTGTTACAAATGGTATGACACCGCAAGATAAAATTGCGGATGAGGTAAAAGAACAATTAAAAGAACAAAATAAAGTTACTGTTTTTCTTGGCGCAAATAATGATGACGATATGGATGAGATAATTAAAGAAGTTGAATCTATGGGTGGTATTGTAACGGCGTCATATGAAACAGGTAATATTATTTATGCTGAAATTCCTTCTGAAAATGTTGAAAAAATAGCTGAAAATTCTAATATAAAAACAATTCAACCAACAAGAAAATTTCATGCACTTTTAGATGTTAGTATAAAACAGGTGGGTGCTCCTGGCGCGTGGGTTCGTGGGTACACGGGGCTAGGAGTTGTTGTTGCGGTTTTGGATACCGGTATTGATAAGAATAATCCGGCTTTAGTTGGAAAAGTGATTGCTGAAAAAAACTTTATAACAAATTCGCCAATGGATTATGATGGTCACGGGACACATGTTGCGGGAATAATTGCCGCGGAAAATATTTCTGGTTATGGTGGGGTTGCACCAGGAGTAAAATTGTATAATGCAAAAGTATTGGATGATGTAGGTGATGGAACTACGGAGACTATTCTTGCAGGTATTAATTGGGCTTTAAATCCAGATAATGATACGGCAACGGATGATGGTGCTGATATTATTTCATTAAGTCTTGGCGGAGAATATTCGGATCCTGATGATCCGGTTGTTATTGCATTAAAAGATGCGATAAGTAAAGGTGTTACTGTTGTTATTTCATCGGGTAATTGTCGATCCGGTGGTTGTGGAACATTTACTGGTGTTACGACTCCGGGAAATACAAAAGAGGCAATAACTGTTGGTGCTGTTGATGATTATAATAATATAGCAATATTTTCAAGTGGAGAAGATATTTTAAACGTTGGAATAAAACCAGATGTAGCTGCACCCGGAGTAAATATAATGTCTTTGGGACTTTCAAATATTTATATTGAACATTCAGGAACCTCAATGTCGGCGCCACATGTTACAGGAGCAGTTGCAATTCTTTTGAATAAAAATCCATTATTAACACCTAAAAATATTAAAGACATCCTTGAAAAAACAGCAGTTGATTTAGGTTCAATTGGAAAAAATATAGAATTTGGTTCGGGGTTAATTAATTTAACAAAAGCAGTTAATCCATATCTTGTTTCAAATCAAATAATAAATGAAACTATGGCAACCGGTAAGTCTAAATTAATTACAATTGATATTACAAATTACGGAGCCGAAGACACAATTATTACGGGTGTCGATGCACCTATATGGATTGAAAATATAAGTTATATTTCATCAATTCCGTCTGTTTCAACAACACAAATATTATTTACAATAAATACAAATAGTATAATTCCTGGAAATTATACGGATTTAATAACAATAAATTATGCAAATACTTTACTTGAAATACCGATAACTTTAATGGTTTATCTTGGAGATATTCCAGAAATAAATAATATGCAATTTGAAAAAAATATACTTATTGGAGCTATGCAAAATATAATTATTTCAACAAAAAATGTAGATTCTATTGAAGGAAATATAACAACACCAACAAATACAATTATTCCGATTTTATTTTCAAGAACATTAGATGTGTGGTCTGCTACATTTTCAACTACTCAAGATATTGGTGTCTATAATGTATCGATTAAAGCAAGTGATTCTGAAGGAAAAAGGTTATTAAAAAATGAAATATTTAGTGTTGATTATTTTGTTTTACATGCAAAGAATCAAGTTTCTGTCGATGAGAATACAACGTTAGAATTAGAATTTATGAATCTTGATAATAAATCAAAAGATATAACTGTATTTTTTTCAATAAATGATAGTTTTGGAAAAACGATAAAATATTTGAATTCATATAAAGAATTAGATAATTTTTCAACGGGTATTTTATCTACTTATTGGACTCCTAAAATATTTGGAGATTATATTATTATTCTTGAAATAAAAGAATCAAATCAAACCATAGAACTTTTTGAAAAAAATATTAGTGTGATTTTACCATATATAATAACTATTCAAAATTTTACAATTATTCCTTCTGAAATTATAAAAGGTGAAAATGTAACGTATATTTTTGATGTTAAAAATAATGGTAGTATTGATGTAAATGTAACGTTTGAAATTTCAATGATAAATGAGTTTGGTAAAACAGATGCGCTTTATGTTGTGTCTGATGAATTAATTACAAAAAATAGTAATTCTATAGTTTCATATCAAACAATTAATAATCTTCAAGCAGGAAATTATACTACAAAAGCAAGAATTATTTATGGTAATCGGGATATAATTTATGAAAAAAATATTACAAGTAATACAAAAAATATGACGGAAATAACAAATGTTATTATTTCAAATATTATGGATTTAAACACAACTGAAGAATTATCTGTTACCGTATTTAATGGTGATGTTGTACCGGTTGAAAGTATTGTAAATATTTATTTTGAACTTGATGGTATTAATACAATTCAAATAACAATTGGTTCTGGTAGGATAAATGCATCAAATACACATACATTTAATGCAAACATAACCACTCCGGAAATTGCAGGATTATATACAATGTTTATTATTCTTGAATCTGAAGGAAATGTTATTGAGAATACAGTATTAATAACTATTGAAGATAATATTGTACCGAAAATAAGTGAGTTTACATATACAGATATACTTTCAAAAAATGCACCGTTTATTGTAAGTTTGGATGTTTTTGATCATAGTAATATTAGTTTTGTTAATCTGTCAGTTATTGCTCCGGATAACATTGAAAAAATAATATCGTTAGAAAAAATAACCGAACAAACATATCGAGGGGCATATACTGAAACATCACAATTGGGTAATTATTCTTTTACAACAATAATTTGTGATCAATATTCAAATTGTATTACAACAAATGTAAATTTCTTTGAAGTTGTTGACTGTGTGGGTGCTCCAATTCTTGTTGTATATACAAATTATTCTGTATTAATTGAATCATTTTCAACTATTCTTTCAAATGATTATTGTGTATCAAAATGGGATAAAGCAGTTGCAGGAAATCTGACATTAGAATACTTAAATATATTTGATGCTGTTGTTTGGTCTACAGGAAGTACGTGGGGTTATTCAATAACTAAAGAAGATACTGAACTTCTTGAAAATTATACGGCTCTTGGTGGTCGTCTTCTTCTTGAAGGTGATGATATACTTTATAATCAAGGTGAAATTGCGGAAGAATTGACACATTCAGAATTATTAAATGATTTATCATATGCAACCGAATCTGTTGAGAATAAAACAAATACGACGATATTGATTACCAAAACACATCCGATTGTTTATGGGCTTTCAAAAAATATGACTTATAATACTGTCATATCTGAATATCCTGATTCTGTATTGGTTACGGATGGTATAAGTCTTGCAGATTGGATTGATGGTGGAGCTGCTTTAGTAATATATAACGATATTTTAAATACGGGATCTATGGTGGCATATATTCCTTTTGATATAAATGCAATTGATGAATTGAATAAAAATAATCTTGTTAAAAATATTGTTGATTGGCTTTTAACAGATAATACGAATGCAAATGTTATGGTAACAAACGTTACTTTGGTGTCTGATTATATAATTGAAAATATTATGACCGGATTAGAAATAACGCTTGAAAATAAGGGTTTAAAAGATGCAAATACAATCGTACAATTATTGGTCGATGATGTTGAATATGAAACAATTGATACGAACATAAATTTAAACAGTACAAAAATAATAACGTCAAATATTTTGTTAACTCCCGGAATTCATACAATCACATTTATTACCAATCCTATATTTTTGACAAAAGAAACAATTTATACGGATAATGAATATAAAAAAACAATATTGGTTGCACCACAAAAACCAGAACTTTTTGTTGCAGGAATAAATATTGATGGTAATTTGTTAATGAATGAAGATTCAAATATTACAATAGAATTTGAAAATCGTGGTGGTACAAATGTGTCTGATGTTATTCTTGACGTTTATATGGATAATGTGCTTTTAGATACTATTGTTACAAATATTGATTATGGAAAAGCAAGAATGACAAATATTATGTGGAATGTTCAAAAAGGCGAACATTTGTTTAAGGTAATTGTTGATCCTCAAAATAATATTGATGAATTTAATGAAACAAATAATATTTTCGAAACAAAAATATCCGGTTGTAGTAAGTCTTCAATAATTGTTGTATATGACGATGATGGAACTACAACTGCAACTGAAAATTTAGATTCATCTAAAATATATGTTAGCGCTTTGAGTGATGCAAATTATTGTGTTACCTTATGGAGGGAATCTGAAAAAGGAACGCCGACAAGTGAATATATAAATACTTTTGATATGCTTGTTTGGTCTTCTGGAAATTTTTGGAATAAATCCATTGATGATGATGATGTTCTTGTGCTTTCAAATGTAACAATAAATATGCTTGTTGAAGGTTCCGATATTGCTTTTGATCATGATAATGATACTTTTGTAAATGAGACATTAGGGGCCGTTTTAAATCATGATATATTGCTTGATAATGAAACGCAAATAATTGTGAATACAACAAGCGAAATAATGTTAGGTCTTCCAAATATAACAATTAATGAATCGTTAAGTCCTTATCCTGATGCACTTATTGTAACAAATTCAACTGAAATTGCATCATGGACAAATTCAACGTCTGCTATTGTTGTAAAAGATGAAAATATTCGGACAATATTTTATGCATTTACTGCTAATGCAATTGAAAATGAAAATGTGAAAGAACAATTGATATTACAATCGATTGATTGGCTTGTACCACCGCAACCACCAGCAACTTATTTTGGGTATGTGTATAGTAAACAAGGTAGAATTGTGAATGATGGAACTATTATTTCTGCTAAAATAAATAATATCGAATATGCAAGTGTTGAAATAATTCAAGGGATGTATTCAATAACAATACCTGGAGATATTTTAGATACTGCAGAAAAGGAAGGTGGCGTTGATGGTGAAATAATAATAATATCAATTGATGGGTCTGATACAGAACCAATTATTGATTGGCATGTTGGAGTATACGAACAAAATCTTACGATAAATAGACCACCTAAAATAAGTAATGAGACTTTTGTATTTGCTGAAAATAGTACTGTGGTTATTTCATCAGCAATAACTGATTTAGATAATGATAATTTGACTATAAATTATGGTGTGCCTTTAGATGAAAATGGTTCATGGTTAACTGGGTTTGATGATGCGGGAATATATGAATTGGAAGTAAATGTTAGTGATGGTTTTTTGAATATTACTGGAACAATAAATGTTGTTGTAATTGATGTAAATCGGCCACCAACAATTGAGGCAATTGAAACTGTAATTGTGACGGAATTAGAAACTGTAACAATTATTGCAAACGGAACTGATTTAGATGGAAATCAATTAATTTATAGTGTTAATGATACACGATTTGTTGTTGATGGAAATAGTTTATCATGGAAAACACAAAAAGGTGATTTAGGAAATTGGACTGTTAGTGTGATTGTTTCAGATGGAATGCTTAATGATACGACTGATGTAAATGTTGAAGTTAAGGATGGTGCGCCAATAATTACTATTTTGTCTCCTGTAAATAAGATTTATGATACTAAAGAAATACCATTTAATTGGAGTTCTGATGAAAAACTTGAAAGCGCAATAATCTCAATAAATGGTAAAAATATGTCGTTACTTCCAACAAGACCTTATGCGATTGAAAGTAATGTGACTAATTTTGAATATGCAATTGATAAGGATTTTGGTGATACTTTGACGGAATTAAATATTCAATTAAATGAAAATATATTGTTTAAATTTAATGTTGTTGGTGATGAAGTAACGTTGCAATCTAGGCATACATTAACGACAGGGTTTAGTCAAAAATGTTATAATTGGTCATCTAATGAATATGTTGCAGAATATGGTGGTGGGCGATGTCCAACACAATATAGTATCAATAAATATCATATTTTGAATGATTGTATTTCTGAGAACAAAACGGTTTATTTTAGATTTGTTAATACTCTGAATAGTTGTAATTTTAATGTTAGTGATATGTATGCAATTGGTTTTGAAAATATAACAATTAATGCTGTGGAAGGGTTAAACAATATAACTATTTATGGAATTGATTCTTTTGGGAATACAAATTCTACTACGGTGTATTTTACTGTAAATACAAGACAAAAAATTAATAATTATACTATTGAATTAAATGAAGGTTGGAATCTTATTTCAATACCTCTTATTCTTGAAAATAATAGTATAGAATATGTGCTTGACTCAATAAAAGAAAAATATGACATTGTTTGGGGGTGGAATGCTTCTAGAAATATGATAACAAATATGAATTGGATATTATATGTTCCAGAAGTACCTGCTATGGTAAGTACATTACATGAATTGGAATTGAATCAAGGGTATTGGATATTTATGACTGAAAAAGCTACATTTACAATAAGTGGTTGGTTGGCTGAAGAAAATATAATACATTTATATCCAAAATGGAATCTTATTGGTTATCCAATGTTAAAGACTATGCCATCGAAAGATTTTTTTATGTCAGTAAAAAATCAGACTGAAAGTGTTTGGGGTAATTATGATGAAACTCGTGAAAGTTATGGTGATTATTGGCAAACATATTTACCAATGGTTGGTGTTGGATCATTAACAATTATGTATCCAGATATGGGTTATTGGGTTTATGTTTTTGATGAAAAAGATGTATATCTTAATTATACTGATGTTGTGGATGAAAGATCACCAATAATTACTGTTTTAAGTCCATTAAATAATAGCGTTATTGAACAAAATATAACTCTTATTGATATTGAAACTAATGAAAAGACTAGATGTAATGTTACTTTAGAATATAACAATTTAGGTTTAATCAGGATATATGATAAAGTATCATATAGACATACAGAATTAATTGAACTTCAGAATAATGTGGATTATAGATTAAATATTTTTTGTGAGGATGTATTTGAGAATGAAGCAAATGTAAGTTTGAATTTTGGTGTTTTTACAGAATCTAATACTAATGAAAATGAAACAATAA
>WSZW01000112.1 GCA_013139905.1 archaeon | reverse complement strand
CGTGGGTGGTGTTTGCGCCTAAGGAGTATGCGCCGGATTTTGAAATGATAGATGTATATGTTGGTGATTGTTCTGCGCCTACTGTGTAGGTTGGTTCTGTTGATGTGTATTTTCTGATTTGTATATTGTCAATATAATGATAAGTTCCTGCTTCAAAATATTGTGCAATTCCTATTTTTGTAACACCACCAATCATATTGTTGTTGTTATTTTGTGTTCCCAACTCGACATCATCCCAGAATAATGTTGCAGTATCAGTTGTATCATCTATAATTGTCAATTGCATTGAATACCATGCAGAATTGGAAAACTCTCCAACATCAACTAAATTCAATAATATATCTGTGTTTGTAGCTTTTGGAATCACACTTACTAAATTTGTTGAATCTTCATCAACAAAGAATCTATTTTGTCTGTCTGTAGTATATGTAGCATACCAATCAGTTGTAATACTTAAATTACCTTTATATTGTGTAGATAAATTTTTCCATGCAAATTGATTATCTCCTGATGATGTGTGTCTCCCAGAATAGGTACCCTCTTTCACTTGTGCTGTTGAAGCATCAAATGTAACACCTGTTTCCAATGTCCAATCGGAAACATCTCCATCCTCAAAATCATCAAAAAGTAAAAATACATCACCCCCATCACTACCTGCACTCAACCCATCATTTCCATAATACATCCAAATTGTTGTATTACCATCTGTCAAATTTGACTTAATCCAAACATCTGCTGTTACGCCGTCGGTTTTGTTTTCTATCCAATATGGTATGTGCGCGTCGGAATCGGTCACGAAACGGATGTCATCGAAATTGCTAAGCATCTCTGATTCGTATGTGATATTCAATTTTGTCTGATAGTCGGTGAGCGCGCCTGAATGATTAAGTGTAATTGATTTTCTCCTACTAAATTTACTGACATTACCCAAACTATCAGATATTGCACTATAACCCACAAAATCATCTGCAACATCAAGATAAAACGCATCAGGGCCATTGGTTGTTGGGTTGTTTAGATTTCGGTGGGTTGTTGTACGATAATTTGAACTTATTGTACTTTTTATAATTCTAATTTCAGATATATCACCTGTAAACTCTCCATAAACTGAACTGCGTCTACCAACTGAGAGTACAGCCGTGTTTGTCATTGATATACTCATAGTTGCAGAATTTTTATTAATATTATCAACATCCCAGTAGAACGTCCCAGACTCTCTATGGAATTGTATTATATGTTTAGTATTGTCATGCATATTCACATTTCCTGTTATTCGTGCTATAGCATTTTCACGGAAATTAAAAAATCCAGTTGTTATTAAATATTGTATTGACCACTGTGTTGCTATTTCGGTATTTAGTTTTGCTAACAACGCCGAATGCGCATCACCCCCACTAACAGATGATTTTACAATCATTAATATATCAAAATCGGAAGTACTAAAATCTAAAGTATCTGCATCAGGTATATCGAAATAATCATTCCCATCAAACACCATTTTTATACCATAATCACCATCTGATAGTGTTGGGTTTCCACCAACTACTGTAGCATCATTTCCATTCAATGTCGAATCTAAAATTGGTGACTCTGACATATGATAAACTGCTGAATACCCATCCCACACAGCCTCACTGCCATACGTCGAACTTGCAGCAGGCTCATTCAAAGCATTATTACCCCAGTATACATAAAATTGACTATCTGTACTAGCAGTCGTATTGAACGGATAATGCAAAACGACATCATCTGTTGCCATGTAATGCCATTCGATTTCTCGTGGCAATGGTGTGCCGTCTAGTTTTGATAAACGAACATCAGAACCGCCGGCTTTTACACCGGGTAATTTTGTTCTAAGCATCAACGGAATGTTGGTTTCAGTGGTAACCATTGAACCATTGATAGTGATTAATTTTCGTCGTGTTAATTGTTCGCCGTTAATTGTATATGTTGAATCAGTATCATTATCAACGTTTACCCATGCGGATAATGTGAGTGTGTCGGTAATATCTAATGTGCTATCATCTGCAATTGTAACATTATCATCGCCGTCAAATTGTACGGCTTGGCTAAATTTTCCGGATGAGTTGTATGTAGCATCACCGTTTAATGTGCCTGCATTATTATTTGTAGACGAATCTAATGCATCATTATCAAAATGCCACCAACCGGCAAGACCGTCGGCACTACCACCGGAACTTACTCCAGTAAAAGTAATCGTCGGCGTTCCTGAAACAGAAGCAACATCAAAATAATTAACAGTTCCAGAAGAAACAGACGTATTTGCTGCAATTTGTTGGTTTCTAAGCGCTACATTAGAAATTTCGACGTTAGAATTCGCGCAGTAGGTAATTCCTTTGGGTCCATTTGCTGTTTCTGTTACCGCTTGTGTTGTTGTTTTCGTGTAATCGGTGACCCAACCTAAAATTGCCGTACTTATGGAAACGGTAAAAACAAGAACCAACATTACTGAAATTAACGGCGAGACAGCTTTTTTCATAAAATAAATAATATTCATTTCAGTTTAAATAAATATCTTTTAAGGCAAATTATTCAAATAAACTATAAAAACATAAAAACCACAAGAACAAATATGGTTAATTTTAATTCAGATATCTCGAATAAAATATTAGTTCGTCACTTAACTGCGGAAGACGTCATCAAAGAAAATCAGGAAGGCATTACTGATTTTAAGGACATTGTTGCAGTTGTTGCGGATTTTAGCGGAAAAACAATTTGTGGGCTTGATTTTTCTAATGCTAAAATGGCGAAATCCAATTTTACAAATGCGATAATAAAAAACTGCAATTTTAATTGCGTGGAACTTTCTGATGCAGATTTTAAAGGAGCCAATATTGAAAATACATCGTTTGAAAACGCGCTTTTATTGTATTCCGATTTTTCTGACGCGAATATTATTACGTCGACTTTCAAAAATGCAAATATTAAATCGTGTAATTTTGAAACCGCAAAAATTGTGGGTTCTGTTATAGAGGCCACAAATACTGCGAGGGTTGCCCAAGAAAAGGTTAATTCAAAATACATTTTGGAAGAGTATCAAAAAGGCAGACGTGATTTTTCGAATGTCGTTATACGAGAGGCGGATTTTAGCGGGAAAACGCTTAAAGGAATAATATTTACAAATGCCGTGCTTAGAAATTCAGTCTTTGATTTTTGTGACCTTAACAGTGCTGATTTCACTGGTGCTGATTTATCCAACAGCAGGTTTCACGGAAGCAAATTGGAGAAAGTTAATTTTACAAAAGCTAATATGTATTTATCATACATCAAGGATGTTTTTTTAGATGAAACTAAATTTATCGAAACCATTCTTCTTTGGGCCAGACTTGAAAATATGAATCTTGCGTTAGCGAAAATAGAAGGTACTATTTTTTCGTGGGTTTTGATGGAAAATGTTAAATTAACACCAGCACAATTTTTATCTTTGCCGCCTGATGTAATAGAAACAATTAAGATGGTAAATAGCGATATGCCGGTTAAAAAAGATGAAACTAGTTCTACGACTGCGCCTAAATATGGTTCTAATACGGGTAATGCGTTTGATATGCCGAATAAATATTCGCTGCCGGATAATTTGTATGTGGTAACAACTGCGGCAGATACATATAAGAATTTAAAAAATTTGTATGGGAAATGAATATTAATTATTTACCATTTGTTTTTGTTAATTTTAATATTTGATTTAGGTATTCGTATGCCTTTTTTTTTGTTATTTTTAATGTATTTGTGTTTTTAGAATAGACTAATTCTATTTGTTTTTTGTGTTTGTCGAAAAGATAATTTATCTTTTCCATTAAATCGGAATATTTTTTTTCGTCAGAAGTTGTGTCGTAATGACCAAACTTGTAATCTATGTTTATTTTAGTAAATAAGTCGGGCAAAATATCTCTGAAATTTAGATATATGTATAGTGCATATAATTTTAATCTTCCTTCCTGTTCAAAACGCCTGTTTGAAAAATAAATATATTGATTTAACATTTTAAATTCTGCCTGTTTTTTGTATGCACGTCTTACAAAATCTACATCTTCGGTTATATTCATTTCTTCATCAAAACCACCAACAGAATCAAAAAGATTTTTTTCTACAAAAATAAAAAATCCGGGGACGATTGGATTAATATATGAGTGTGCTTTGTAATATAAATTCATCACAATGTTTGCGGGGATATCTTTAATTTTGAACGGATATAAAAAATGAAAACAGTTTGCTAATTTTAAGTTTTTTTGTTTTATTTCATGCATAAAATTTGTTAAAAAATCATCATTTGGAAACTGGATATCTGCATCTAAAAAAAGAAGATATTTTCCATTTGCATATTTGGCGCCTTCATTTCTTCCGTTACCAGGACCTTTTTTTTCTATAGTTATAACTTTTGCATCTGCTTTTTTTGCAATTATTTTTGTTTTATCTTTTGATTTTGAATCGGCAATAATTATTTCGTAATCAATGTATGTTTGTTTAGAAATGCAGTCTAAAAGATGAGGTAAATAATTTTCTTCGTTCAATGTAGGAATGATAATAGATAGTTCAACCATAGAATGAATATATAGAGTTATGCTTATATGCGTTATTATTTTAGGTTATAAAATGGGGTTTTATTCGTCATAAAATTCGGCTTTGCTTCGGGTTGTAATTTCGCCTCTAAGGTTAATTGAATATAATTTTTTTACGTCGTCTACGTTGTAATTTGATAAAAGCCAGGATAGTTTGATGAATGCGGTTTCAGGTAACATATCGCACATATTTCCCAATACTCCGGCAGTTATTAATTTTCTACCTGCACTGTATACATCCATGTTTATTCTGCCATAAACTGTTTGTGATGTCATTGCAACAACACAACCAGACGCAATAAGTTTTTCTAATTTTTTGAAAACCAATTCGTTTGTTTTGCTTATATCATCAAAGGCTATAATGTTTGCGTGACCTAATCCGGTTCCCTCGATAATTAGTCCGTCGAATTTGTTTTTTATGTATGTGTCTAATTCCACATCTAACATTCCTGGATGTACTCTTAAAATTCCGACTTTAACGTCTTTGAATTTTTTGACGTTAAGTTTTTCTGCGGGTTTTGTTGGTTTATATTTTGGATTAGTAAACATTACATTGCCTGTTTTTACATCCACAGTTGCTATTTTTTTATCGTTTATTGGTTTGAATGCGTCTCTTTTTGACGTGTGCATTTTTCTTGTTTTTGTTGCGGGAAGTATTGCGCAATTGGTATCATCGGTTGTATCATGCATGCATATTGCAACACCCGAAAATTTACTTTTGGTTATGAAATGCGCGGCGCCAATTAGATTCATTGCAGCATCGCTTGAACCTCTATCTGATGATCTTTGCGCGCCTACAAGAATTATTGGAATTGGAGAATTATTAATTGCGAATGAAATGGCGGCTGCGGTGTAACCTAGCGTGTCTGTACCGTGGGTTAAAATGATTCCGTCTGCGCCGTTTTTTATTTCTTTTGTGATTGCATTGATGAATATATTGTAATGTGATAAGCAAAGATTTTCAGAAAATACATTTGCGATTAATTTGGATTTTATGTTTGCTATTTTTTTTAGTTCAGGAAACATTTCCAGAATCTCTTCCGGCGAAAATGATGCGCTTACAGCTCCGGTTTTATAATCTACTTTGGATGCGATTGTACCCCCGGTATGAAGTATTGTGATTGTTGGTTTTTTTGGATTGATGTCGATTTTTTGTTTTTTTGGTTTTGTTTGAGTTTGACCTTTTTTTAACAATTCTATTTTCATGTTTTTGGTTATTTCTAGACCAACGTTGTAACCGTTTTCAAGCTTTAAAACAATTATATTTTGAGCGCTAAGTTCGCTTTTTGGCATCAACGTGCCTACATACGTCTTTTTTTTGTCGGTTAATTTTACGAAGTCGCCGGTTTTTATGTTTTTTAATTGTTCTTGTGTGCTTGTCATAATAATGTCCTCTTAAAATATAGTTGTTAACTATGATTGCTTGTATTATTACTAATATTGATTGTATTTACTAAAAGAAGCTTATTAATTTTTGGTTGTTTTGATGTCATATATTAAGAATGAGATATGTAATTTCTGACTTCTACTTGCATGAAATCGGCGCCACCTTCTAGCGTGAAATAAATGTCATATTCCGATACTGATTGATTTACGTGAGCTATTATTCTTCCGCGCATAAGGCCGGTTCCTATAGTTTCTGCCGCGGTGTAACCGTTTCCGGCTTCTTGCAATGGGTCATTATCAACAATAACACTTAAATTAGCATCAAGATACGTTTCGGTATCTATTAGATACATGTATGTCATTAATCTAGATGCGTTTATTGAAACAAAACTAGATGCATTGCCTAATTTATTAAATGCGATTCTCTCGTGCTCGTTAATCATGATAAAATGAGTACCATTATCCTGGACTTCTACATTGGCATTGGATGAAAAATAAAGATTTCCGACGTTGACTTTTGTTCTTGGAGATATTACTTGCGCTTCTGTTTCAATCAAATAATATATTTTGTTGGATTCGTTATCGACATAAAGATTGCCTTTTTTTAATTGTATTGGAACTACGCGAGTAGAACTTTTACCCTCAGCGGCTACTTCTCTTATTACTTTATCTAAGTTAGCAAGCGTGTCTTTTGCCTGGTCAATGGCTGCTACATCCTGCATTTTTTCAATTGCGGGCATTCCGGTTTGAGCTACTATGATTACAGCTACATTTACCATGGCAACAAACATGATTCCTGAAAGAAGGGATGATATCGCTTTTTTATTCATAATCATATATTTATTTATCGACTATATATATTTTAGTTAATTTTAGTTATAACTAATACTTTGTCTTGCATTTTTAGGGTTTTCAAAACGTATTTTTGTGTAGGTGAACAATTTTTTTGATGTATTTACTTCTTCACTAAATAATTCATCAGAAATACCGGTTGATTCAAGATAACTATAATTAAATGACATGAATTGCGGAACGTTTGATATTATTTTTGTATCTGATTGCATGGATTTTACGGAACCAAAAACTGTATCGGTATCGTTTATACGTATAGTTATATCTTTCATTTCATAATTGCCGAAATTTATTATGCTTACATTCATATCAGCGCCATTTGGGATTGCGACAATAAAATAACCGGTTATATTCATATTATGTTCTTTTCCAATTCGATTTAAAAATAAAGAATATTCTAAAAGGCGATTTTCCATATTGTATGACGTCATATTTTCTTTTGCAATTATATTGATTACTTTTTTACTTTCTAAAATTGTGTTTGAAAAACTATTTTTTGTGGTATCAAATGGCACATCATTTATGAGAGAACTTCTACCAGATACAACGCTTGCTATCATTATACAAAGCACAAATGCACCGATTAAAAATACTTGTCCTTTTCTTGTTTTTCTTACCATACATACACCCTTAATTCAGCAGGCATAAATGTGTTATTTACGCCAGACACCAAATAATTTATCATACGAATATTATTTATAGTTGTCAAGGATTCTAATTCTTTAAAATGAGATATTATGAGATTATAATTTGTGTTTGTGTTTACGGTAAAATTAAGCTGCACTACATTAATTCCGTTGATGGTTTCATCGGTAATATCAATTTTATTTGAGGTTCCTGAAACATCTCCAGGGGTTATTAAAACGGGATTACCGTTTACATAGATTGTTGGATTTTGCGCGGTTTTAAATGCAAGGTTTAAATACACATAATCTAAACTTGAACTGTTTGCAGAATAATTAAATGTGTAATTACCGCTTGTTGTTTTATGTGTTGCATTTAGAGTAGACATACCCACAGAAAAATCATATGTTTTTGGAAGAAGGTCATAAAGACTTGTATTTAAACTTACTAAATCTTTGTTAATTATGTATTCTTTTAATTGCCCTGTTTTTTCAAGATAATCAAGCGACATATAAACATTATTTATTTTTAGTTGTGTGGTATCATCTGTGATGGTTGTTGCAGGCATAACGGTTAAAATAAAACTAATTACAATAAAAAAACTGATAAATGCCTCTATTGTGTGCATTGCTCCTTTTTTGTTTGCTTTTTTTGTTTTAGGAGTTCTATTTTTTAATATTATTTCATTTCTAATATCAACTATAACATTTAACAAATTCATCATAACCACACCGCAAGGTCAAATTGACTTTGATTTATTTTCGAAAATCTATCTACGACAGATATTGGATATTTAATCACTATTACATCTACTATTTTTGGACGTTTTGTTCCGATTGAAAAATTGCTTACAGTCATATTAAAATTAACGCTAGAATAAAAATAATTTTTAAGTGTGCTGTAGGTGCTTGTGTTTAGTAAAGACACGGAATCATAAGATATTCCGGTTACGTCTTGTGGGATTAAAAATGTTGTGTTTGGAGGATTTACATACATGTCGCACTCAACTAATGCGTTTGTATATGTACCATCATGGATGTATATTTCGAAATTTGTTGTGTTATAGATTCTAATTTCGTTGTATGTGTTGTTGTATAAAGAAACGTTTAGATTATTCCCGATTACGGCAATACCTGAAGAACCATAAACATCGACCATGTTTACTATTGAATTAAATTGTAATCCGGAGGTTGTTATTGAATTGACGCTGCCGTTGTATTGATTTGTATATGATTTTGATACATAAATTATCGGATTTATTGTGTGGTTTGATACAACTATAATTTTAGAATTATTGTTGTATATTTTTACATCAATTCCGTTGTCATATGTTTTTTTTGCCCGAATTTTGCCTAACTCTAATGTGGGTGTAGTTGTGGTTTCCAAAGTAACGCCGCTCCCGCCAATTATTTGAGAACCGCCAAATTCTATGTTAGTTAAACCTGTTGTTGAAAATGAAACATTCATTAAAGAATTATTGACCCAAATATCACTCGTGTTAAGGTCTGTTGAATATGTTCTTTTTGTCAGGTTTGTGTTTTTAGTGTATATGAGATAAAATAAGTTTTGACCGGCAGTTAATAATGGCGAAAATATAACGGTATTGTTGCTAAAATCTGAATTTATTTCGCTTAAATTTTCATTTTCAATAATTATCGAATCTGTGTCGGTGTTGGAATCATAATAAAATATTTTTTCGATTGTTGCATTGGTTGTATTTGGTGAGTTTATGAGTATTGGCATGCGATAAACACTCCAGGAAGCATTTTCTTTAATTTTTTCTGCAAGATCGTCTGCCGAACTTTTAATTGTATCAACGAATGTGTCTTTTGGTGTTGATATATATGATAAAAAAGAAAAAGATGCAGCAATAGCCATAACAAAAATTACAAGGCTTACAATCATATCAAAAGAAAAAAATGCTTTTTTCATACAACACATATGTATTGCATTTAGTATATAAGTTATTGTTAAAGTTGATTAATGATGACTCGAAAGAACTATTATCGGGAAAATACCAAACAATTTAGAAACATATATAAATTTAGTAATATTTAAACAAATAGTATGAAACAAAAATATATTGTTCTTGGGATAATATTATTATTTATACAAATAATAATCTTGATTGGGGCAGAGAATAGTTATTCTGAAGCATATCTTGATACGCCAATAATAAATCCCGAACCACAAAATATAAGTTCTGATGAAAAATTGACGGACGAACAAAGAATACAAATTCAAGATATCATAAATAAGAAAAAGAATAGATATTTAAATTCATCAAACATACGATTTAGTTCAAATTATGCCCTAT
>WSZW01000050.1 GCA_013139905.1 archaeon | reverse complement strand
AAAATTATATTTTGCACTCCAGTAAAATCAAATGATAATGAAGGTCCAATTTCTGAATCTGTTGACTTAACAATTCCCGTACCAGCAGCAACATCAAGTTCAATAGCAGATCTTGAATTATCTAATTAAAATCCACTTATTATTCCAGAAGTTTGAATGACATTAAACCAATCTTGTGCGGTTTTATACGTAGGCGTTCCTAATATATTGAAAATTATATTATCCGCTGGAATTGCAGTAATATTAGTTCCCACTAAAGTGGGTGAAGCACCGTTGATAACACTTTGATCTATAAATGTATGGTCAGAACCATTAGAAGTTTTATGTGTAGTATTAACAGCAATATCTGAATCTATAGTAACAATTTTATCACGAATTACATTTTTACTAGCCGCATCTGTATCGCCATCCCATGTAGATTCATCATACGCGGCATCATCTATTGTAAGTGCTATATCCAACATTGTTGCAAATACGTTGCTACTTCCTGGTGCATTCGCACCATCTAAACCGTCATTTTGTGCCGATGTTAAATGTTTTGTAGCATCGATTATATGACTATCTATATTATTGTGTGCTAAATCGATACCGTCTTCTATATTTTGCATTTCTGCACGGTCGATAGTTTCATCGTTTACCCAGGTCTTCTTTGAATATGTCACTGTATCACTCCATTAATTGTTATACCATAATACCATTTAAATATCTCTATATTTATTTCCCACATTGTATTTGGGCTATTCCATGCATGTCGCATAGAAGTGTGTAAATCAACTGGAACATAAATACAAGTTCGATGATCACCATCAATGTGAAGGTGGTGTAAATGTGAATCTTTGAAATAGGAATTCATCGGAAGCGGGACTCCCCAACCTCTGCGTTTTGCTTTTTGGTTGTGTCTATGTTCTCGAACTTTTTGTGGATTATCGAAACGCCACTGCTTTTTATATTGTAAAAATTTTTCATGATTATCTTGATACCGTTGTTTTCGATATTCACAAAAATGTTTAGCATTATCTCGATAATACTGTTTGTGATATTCAAATAAATCTTCACCGCTTAATACAATGCCACTTTTTAACTTAACTTCACCGTTAATATCAATTTTAGTGCGAATAGAAAATCCTTCGCCACTATATTGTACAAAAAATTTACTATTCTTCATATTACTCAACTCTTAAAATATTGTTATTGGCTGTAATATACTTTCCTCAGCTATTAAATCTACTGTACAATTCATTCCACTTTCTACATCTTGATCGCATTTAAATGTATTTACTGTATCATAAAAGATATAAGGATTTTGCGCGGTAGTTGTATCTATATTTATATTTAATTCAAATTCTTTAATTGAACATGTCGAACTTGCATCACAATTGAATCTAAAATAAAATATTGTTAAACCGTCTAATTGTAAATTTACAGTATTATTAAGATTATATATAGTTAATGTATCATCAATGATTGCATCATCAATATCATACCAAGTAATACTATCTGTTGATATTTGTATAGTTGGTATTCCTGCAGTTATATCAATTTGAGCAGTCAATGTTGGAATACCATCTACTGAGTACTTGCAATCTATCAGATATGCTATGTAGCCATCATCTGCAATGTCTAATTCATTATTGCCAGAATCATAGGTTACATTAGCTATAACACTGTAATCTGCAAGATACTTATTTGTAGTGAAATCATCTGCATACTGTATTATTCCAGAGCTATCAGCATTAATCCGATGAATTGCTCCAATGAGTATGATATTTGCAACATTAGATTTTACGGTAGCAGCACTGGTGTTATACACATCAGGACCTATCACATGAGTTATACCGGTTAGAATATAATATGCATTGAAATATGGAACAATTAATTCGTTTTCATAATATGCTCCAGATACAATTTCTGAGTAACCATATACACCAAGTTCAATGTCTCCTGTTGAATCAGGATTAAGTTCTAAATAATACTCATCATCTTCAAGTATTATCTCCCATTCGGATAGTTCAAAATTTACTGCACCCGTATCTGAGATTGCCATAGTTTTTGACGCAAGTTCAGTTGTCTTTAATGTATCATCAAATAATTTTAATGTGAAATCACCTGGTGTATTAATAGAATTTACCCACAGAGTCACTTTTGATAAAATACCCTGTTCAGCATATTGAAACGTTTGGCCATACGATCGCGTTGATGTACATTGTCCTATTACAATTGTTGTACTTGTACCATCCTCAGCACCAACTCCTCCTAGTGAAGCAGTTATAGTTGACCCTGTCGTGTTAATCGCACTATAAAAAATTTTAATGCGACCACCACCACCTCTGCCACCGTAAGCACTACCTCCACCATTTGCGTTTAAAATGCCAGAAATTGTGACATCGCCGCCGTATATAAATATACCTCCTCCGGATCCACCTCCACCACTATTACTTACACTAGTGCCTCCACCACCACCATAACAATATATGTTGCCTGTTATAGAAATCGTATTTCCAAATAATTTAACGCCTCCACCACCATTGCCACCGATACGGGAATATCCAGATCCAGACCCAATTCCGCCTCCACCACCACTTCCGCGTTGAATAAATGCGGTGTCAGAACTTCCGTAAATTGCGCCATAAACACCATAACATGAAACTCCTCCACGTCCACCGTAGCCCCCTCCACCACCATTACAACCCGCACCGGCGTCACCGTAGCCAGGACCCGATCCATTTGATCCTTCTGAGCCACCCGCGAAGCCTCTTTTTTCTCCATGAAGCGTTCCAATGATTGAAATTGTTTCTGCACTTATGTATAATTCATTGTATGTAGCTCTACCAGGAGATGCGACACTAACATAGATATTATATCCAGATGTAATTGTAAATGTGCCAATGTTATAATGATTGCCAGAAATTACATCAGAATTTGATGGAGTCCAATCAACACCTTCATGATCTCCACCACCTAGATTTGTCCATGTCATTTTATTACCTCGTTAGAATTTTGATATTTGCTGCTCAACTATGAAAGGAGTCGCTTCACTTGTTACTTTTATGTCTGGCGCGATACTTACTATTCCTTGAATTATTAAATCGCGTGCATTATCATCAGTAGACCATTCTTGATTATTTACAGTTATAGTCTTTGTATAGGTTGTTATATACATCATGGTGATCGGAATCCCATTCTAATTTCTAATCCTTTAGTGTCAGTACCAACTATATCACAATCTATTCTTAATACATCAGCTGTCGTTATATCATCATATGTCGTATCAATAATGGCTGGTATGGTAGCTGTAGATGAATCTGTCGTACTAACATCTATTGTAATTGGTGTACTTAACATATCTACAGTATCAGTTAAATTATAAATATTAAATGTTGGAAGTCCACTTGACGACGAAGTATAAACATGAGCACCAACACTTACTAGATTCATACCATTTAATTCTATAGGAACTGTGAAGTGACCCTTTGCATCTCCGGCTGTTAGAGTTAATGTGTCTGGAAAAACTTTAATTATTACATTTTTAGTATATTCTACTTTAGATAAAGTAGATTGCATTGTAGCAATTGTACTATCTGGCGTATCTATCCATGTACTTTTACCAACAATAGCAGCTATTTGATATCGTAAATTATTAATTTCATCTAATATATTTTGACATGATGTAATAATACTACTAGGAGTATAACTATATGTTTGATCGGTAGATTTAATACTATCTTCTGGATGCATTGCACTCTGTGTAGTAGTAACTCTATGTACTTCTATATAAGATATAATGTTGGATAAAAGTGCAACTGTAGATTCAAGATTATCAGCATCTATTAATTCTGCACTAGCATTAATTGCCGAAACCATAATAGAAACCGATGGTGTCGCCGTTGCACCAGTTTCAATTGTATCTAATTTAGTATAAATTGCTTGTAATATACTTAAATGATAATTTAAATCATCTTTAACAAGATTAAGATCACCATCCATAGATGTACTTTCAATTGTAGTAAGAGGCACATAACCCTCAACTATACCAGCATTTGGTCCGGTAAATGTATTATTTTCAACCGTTGTCATTAGGATTCACATCCTATTAAAGAAATTTTATAAAATTTCATTTTAATTACCCCATGTATAATCCGCATCATCCCAATAAGCTTCATCCCAATTATTATCATCAAATATAAATCGAACAAATATACCAGCAGCGGAAACTCGATGCAATTCTGTACGTAATTCTTCTTTTCTTGCTATATATGTATTTGGTATTCGTACATAAACTGTATTAGGTGATGCAACATTTTCTTCGATTGATATTAAATTACTATCAATACTTAAATATGTAGCTAAATGTAATTTTAAAGCCGATTTAGTTCCAGCAGCACCATTAATACTAATAACTTGTAATAATCTATTACGATAAACGCTATCAAGTTCTTCATATAATCGTAATGTATTTAATAAAATACCTATACTATCTAAACTATTACCACGCGAATATGTAAGATAATG
>WSZW01000091.1 GCA_013139905.1 archaeon | reverse complement strand
AGTATTATATTGTATTGTGGTAAATATAATTTTAATTAAATAATATTTTATATTGTTTTTATTGTGGTCGATGTTTATGTTTTTGAAGTTAATAAGAATTATTTTGAATGGGCTTGGGATTGAGGATTCAAAAAAAGCTCGTGTAAAGACAAGAAAAATAGTACGTAAATCTGGAAAAATTAAGTCCAATACTACGCGTTTTGTGAAAAATCAAGATGTTTTAAAATCTAATCGGAGAAAACCAAAAAAATCATCCGGGTTTGGTTTTATTATAGATGCGTTTAGATATATGAATTTTAGGACTCGAGAGGTAAATAAAATTGGAAGCACTATGACTAAAGGACCTAAGCATATCTTGTATCATATAAAAGATTATCTTTCTAAACCGCGTATGGTTGTTGCTTTTGTATTGGTGCCTATTGTGTATTTAATATCACCAAAAGCGCTTATACTTTTACCAATACTTGTTGTTGTGGGGGCGTTAGCGCTTGTTGTTCAATCATTTTTACCTATATATATTGGTCTTGATTTTTCTTTAATGGGTGCTGTTCTTGGAAGTATTCTTTTTGGTCCAATTGTTGGTGTTGCGGTTGTTATATTTACGTATATTCTTGCGGTTCAATTGCCTTCCGGTCAGCAGGATGCGCTTGAGTATGAACGGGTTTTTCTTTTTTCTTTTTTGGCGTTAATTATTCCGTATATTCCTACAGAAGATATTATGTTAAAGGCTATAATTGCTACATATATTGGCGAATTTTTTGAGATGTTTTGGCATCGTTACGGGGAGAATTATCCTTGGATGATGGCGTTTTTGAAGGTATTTCCACGGTCTTTGATATATATCTATTTATTTCACAATCTTTTAGGATATTTGGTATAGTTTTTTAGTGTTTTAAACGAAAAGTATATAAGTGTTCGTTACTATTATTAGTAATGTTACTAAAGTTAGTAATTAATTTGTTTGTTGAGCATTATGATTGATTCTAATAAGACACTTAAGATAAAAAAAGATGTGCATGCGCGGCTTTTAAGTTATGTGTCTTCGCTACAGCTTAAAAATGGCGGTAGACGAGTCACTATTTGTGATGCTATAAATTCGCTTATAGATATGGCAGATAATAAAGAGTAAATATATTTTTTCTCAAGTTTTTGAAGCTATCTAATACCGTCAAGGTTATAGTTTATAGGTGAAGAAAAGATGGAAATTTTAGAAAAAGAAAAACAGATAAAGTATTGGCTTAAAAACCGAGAGCATGCTTATTTGCACGGTAAAGCTAAGGAAATACGGAGAATAAATAAAATTTTGGCGTTTCATGGATATGATGTGCGTTCGTTAAGAAGTGCGGCTTAAATATATAATAGGAATATTCCTGTAATTATTATTGCAGCTCCTATTATTCTTTCTTTTCCATGAGATTCATTTAGGAATTTTTTACCCATAATTGCTGCAAAAAGGGGCAATGTTCCTGCAATTGGGAGTACTTTTGATGCGTTTTCTATCGATAGTGCGAAAAACAATGCGGTAACACCTGTTACTGCAGTTATTGATGCTAGGAGTATGAGCAGGATTAGTTTTTTGTTGGTTGTAATTATTTTTCTTGTTTCGTTTAATTTTTTCTTGTTGAATATTAGGTTTGTTGTTATCATGTATGCTGTAATTAGTGTATACATGAAAAATGAAAGAAGATACGGGCTTATGGTTATTAGTGATATTTTTGCAATGATTCCATAAAGTGCGAGACAAACAGCAGAGATTCCGATAAGCACGAGTCCTTTTGTGAATTTGGGTTTGATTATTTTTCCATCCGTCCATACGATGTATCCGCCAAATACTATTGCTAGAATTCCGAAAATGTTTGTTAGTGTGGTTGTTTCTTTTAGTATGATTATTGCGAGTATGAATGATAGTTTTGTGACGATTGCGTCTCTATATGGTATTATTTTTGAGACGTCTTCTATTTTTATTGCGTAAAAGTATGTGATGGCTGCAAGAAAATAGAATGTTGATAATAATAGGATGTTTGTGTTTAATCCGTTATATGTTGGTGTGATGAATAGTAATAGTATGATTGCGGAAGTGATTGAATTTACGCCAAACCGTATGGCTGATAATGCCAATGGGTCTATGTTTTTTGTTGATATTATTTTTTTGTCTATGACTGAGACTGTTGCATGCATGATCGCGTAGAATAGTGCTAATGCGAGCCATAAGTATTGCATGGATTAATTATTGTGGGGCGGGTTTAAATAATGTTTCATTTAGATTAACGGCACAAATCTGCACGGGGTTATTGATTCTTCGATGAATTTTCCTTTTATTTTTTTTATTTTAAGAAGTATTTGAATATATTCTGTACCAACGGGGATTACAAGAATACCTCCGTCTTTTAGTTGTTCTTTTAATTTTATTGGAATTTTTTTTGCGGCGGCTGTAACTATTATTCTGTCGTACGGTGCTTTTTTAATGTACCCAACTGAGCCGTTGCCATATATTAGTTCTATATTTTTAATTTTAAGTTTTTCAAGTGTGTTTTTTGCTTGTTTAAATAATGTTTCTTTTATTTCAATGGAATATACTTTTTTTGCAAGAATTGAGAGGACTGCTGTTTGGTATCCGGAGCCTGTTCCAATTTC
>WSZW01000064.1 GCA_013139905.1 archaeon | reverse complement strand
CAGACATGGTAATAGGACTTACAGTTGTTGCTTTTGGTACGAGCGCACCAGAATTAGTCGTAAATATCACAGCAAGTCTGAAAGGTGCCACAGACATAGCAATTGGAAACATTCTTGGAAGCAACATCGCAAACATTTTAATCATATTTGGCATATGCGCATTATTATTACCACTAAAAATAGAAAACGAAACATTGTGGAAAGAAACCCCGATGCACTTTTTATCCGTTCTGGTTCTTGGAATACTTGCAAACGATGTATTAATAGACAACGCCACAACATCAATACTTTCTAGAATTGACGGACTCATACTCATTTCATTTTTTGCAATATTCATGTATTACGTCATAAGAAACGCCAAAAACGGATTCAAACACGACCCAATTGCAAAAGACAAAAGCATCATAGCATCAATACTATTAATCATACTAGGCCTTATAGGACTTACTATAGGCGGAGATTGGATAATTACAAATGCAATAATAATTGCTAAAAATATAGGAATCAGCGAAGTATTAATAAGCCTTACAGTAATCGCTTTTGGAACCTCATTACCCGAAATTATAACATCCATTATGGCAGCATACAAAAAAAACATACACCTGGCAATTGGAACAGCAATAGGATCAAATATATTTAATATCTTTTTTGTTTTAGGAACCAGTGCAACAATAAACCCAATAGAATATTCCACAAAACTAAACACAGACATTCTTGTTCTGGCATCAGCAAGCATACTGGTATTTGCCGTAATGCTTCTAGGCAAAAAACGAAACACCATAGAAAAAAAAGAAGGACTCTTGCTTCTATTAATATATGCAATTTATCTTGGATTCATTCTTATCCGCGGATAAAAACAAATAAAAAAATAACAACAAAGCAAATCTAACGGCACAAAATCACAACTATCGGCACATAAGCCTTTAATCTTCTTTATATGCAAAGATACGAAACTTACTTTTAGAAAAATAAAGCGCGAAGGGCTTCAAAGGCACTATGCCAAAAAAGAACCCCTCACACGCTTATTTAAGGGAGGTATACACATGAACGAAATATCTTTGTGGAGTAATATACTTATCAAACGAAAAGATGAAACAATATTAAAAAATGCCATGGAAAACATCTGGCGCACATAGTTTTCAATTCAAACAATAGCCCAAAGTATTTTCCGGGCAACGTCTACGTTGCCCGAGCTCTTTCTCAGACATTTTTTAAATTAAAATCTAGCATCTTGTTAATTCTTTCAACTTCTTTCCAGTTATTTCTCTCAGCTGCCATAAATTTCATTTTTTCTAATTGTTCAATAGTCATAATTAACCCACCAAATATCATATATTACTTATTTTAATTTATAGCATCATAGTTATTACTAAATACTAGTTACTAAATAGACTTTAAATCTTTATAAATATCACTGTTAGGTCGTAACTAAAAACCAAACTCAACAAAATTAATAAAATACAAAACCAATAAAAAAATACATTCCAACAATAAACACCAAAAAGGTAATATTTATGAATCATGCAATAAATAGCGTAATAGAAACACTCGCAAATTCTGAAATAAACAAAAACAAATCAAAATATCCATATTTTACAGACAAAAGATATACATCACACATTCTAGACATAAATAATTTTAATGAAATACAATCACACACCCACAACCACACAATTGCCGCCGTTGACGGCGGAAACATAGAAATAATATCAGCTCCTAATTTTTCACTATCACTAATCCGCGTAGCCGCAAACACATACAAAAACAACAAAAAAATAAAACTGCCATTTGACAATATCATGACATTTTTATGTCTAACAACTTCCGCAATAGATCAAAATAAAAATATTATTTACACAACCAATCTTTTTCCGCTCAATCAAAAACACGAAGAATTTTCAAAAAAAATAAAAACATTCGAATTTAATTCCTTTGACCCCACAATATCATCAAATCAAAAAAAAGCAGACCTCACCACAATGGGCTCAGTCACAAGATGTTTTTTAGAATGGTTACTATTAGAAAAACTAACAGACACATTAACTAATAACGACATAATCATCAAAGACGGCTCACTTCAAACAAGAATCATCGGAGAAAACAAATATTCCGACCCCCTATTCACAAAAGCCATGAAAAAAAACATCATAGTATGCGGACTTTCAAAAACAACAACACTTTTAACCGATACCGCAGCAAGTCTCGCAGAAGAAATTACAAATCTTTCAAAAAATACAAACCACAAAACTTGGGTTTATCACCCAGTATGCGACATAGAACATCAAAACCACAAAGCAGAAATGTATTTTGTAAAACTTAATGAAAACTCAAAACACACATTTAGATTTGAAATTCTAAAAAACCAAAAACAATATGCAAACACAACAATTAATGCAATTGCAAAAAACTCTAATGATATATCGTTCCCCGGATACCCATACGCACTCATTGACGTAGACCGACTTGCACGAGTAAGATACAATGAAATAGAACACTATCGCGTATTATTCATGGCATCCGCTGCAAAAAATCCAATAAGAAATAAAATTTTAACTAGTGTATCCTCAATTAATGCACACGGAATACTAGATCGAATGATTAAATAAAAAAAGAAGAAAAAGGGAAATTTATTCCCCGTATAATTCCTGTATACCTAAAATATCGCCAATTCCTAAATTTCGCTTTTTATTCTCCCCGAAACTGCTATATCCATGCATTGTCAATTCTACACTTTTTGGCATATACAAATCATTCAGTCCATTATGCCCAAATTCATGGGTCGCAATATTTTGCAAATCCATTTTGTTTGAACAATCTACACCCTCAACACAATCATCCCAAATATATTGTGTATTAAAAACCACATCTGAATCTATTATCACGTTCATTGCTTTATTAAACCATAAAGAATTATATGCAATAATTCCACCACTACCCAAATCACTCCATACTACTATATTATGACCATCATTTTCTCCCGGATTCTGCATAGTCATTAGATTAATTGGTTCATTAAAAAGCTCAAATGATGTTTGTCCGTCCCAGGTATTTAAACTATCTCCTAAAATAGTCATTACTTCACTAGGATCCAAACCACTGTAATCAGTATTCACTTCATATGTCATCATATCGGTCCACTTTATTCCGCCAAACATAAACTTATAGAATTCTACGGTGTCATCCCATATCGGCTTGGAACTGGCAGCAGGTTTCATATAATGAACAAAAGCATACCCTTCTACAACTTGTCCTTTATCCATTGATTCTCCAATATAAAAAACACCCGGAGAAACCTCTACTGCATTTTCTAAAAGATCATTCTCATTTTCCCATCCCTCACCTGGTCTATTCTGCCTTTGGTGTCCATCAGGTTCACCTATTTTTTCTCCCGTTCTTTCTCTCGTTTGAGGTTGGGGTGGTTGATCCGATGCTGCAACAATCTCAACAGTTTCCAACGGACCACCTTGATTATAATAATTCCAGTAAATAAGCTTGACATCAAATTCGTTATCACTAAATATGTTGTCTGCTTTAAGAATGGGTACTGGTAAATTTAAAGTCTTTTGGTTAACATTATACAACAAAATACCTGTACCTGCCCAATAACCATCATAGTAATTATCACTTATTGTATTTCCTGTAATTATGCCAATTGCACCATATCCAAATTGAATTCCATTCTGTGCATAATCTCCAACAGTAAGAACACCTCTACCAGTTACAATATTATCTTCAATAACAGCTGTCGCTTCTGCTCCATTGACGGTAATTCCGTTCTTGCCATAGTCATAAACATCGTTATTGATAATAATAAGATCAACAGAACCATAACCATCAAGTCCTCCTTTTGCATATATTCCATCAAGACAACCTGAAATATCATAATTAGCATCTATTATAAATCCATCAACTGTTGATATAGAATTATAAATCTGAATTATATGTTTTTTAGTAGGATTCTCAACACATGAAGTTGGCTTAATTATTGCACCTTCATTTGCTATCAAAAATATATTTACACCATCAATTAAAATTTGTTCATCATAAGTTCCTGCCGCAACAATAATCGTATCACCATCGTTTGCAACAACAAGTGCATCATTAATTGTACAATACGGATTACTTTGTATTCCATTTTGTATTGTTCCGCAATCATCATCAACATAAATTGTTTCCACCGCATTAACAGTTCCAATCATAACAAAAACCAAAACCAAACTTGTCAAACATAAAATTATTTTCTTCATATACACACACTCCTTTATTTTATTAAATAACCTAAATAGTTATGTTTATGGTTATTTTAGATATATTAGTTAATTTTAGTCCTATATATATTTTCGTATCATATATTAGAAATAAATGATTAATTTTATCTAAAAAACTTTGAAAAATTAAATATTAATCTAAAAAATATTAACAAACATTAAATCTTCAATTACATTTTGATAATCAACAATATTTATATAAATCCAAAAACAATATAACTAACATTCAAACAACACAAATAATATCAAAAAATCGGAGGTCTTATTAATATGAAAAAAACAGCATTCTTTGCAATATTATCAATAAGTTTAATTGCATTTTCAGGACTTGCAATAGCATATAACGCAAATACACCGGATACAAACACAAGAACATTCATAAAATCAAATAACGGCATTCTAAAAGCCGCATATGGTGTTCGACACAATTTCGACACTGGTTTTACAACAGATTTATCACCGGGTCAGATAAAATTATTACAAAAACTAGGTATAGAAACTAAAGAAGTCCAAATATACACCATTTCAGCAAGACCATATTGTGGTGATGGAAAGTGCCATCCAGCACGTGAAAATGCTGATACTTGTCCGGAAGATTGTGGTATTCCACCGGAACCGGAACCTTGCACACCAAACGTTCAATATCCATACGGAATAGAAAAAGTTAATGGTGGAACAAGTGGAGATGATATAATCGTAGCAGTCCTTGATACTGGTATTGATACCAACCACCCAGACCTAAAAAACAACATTATCGATAATAATTGTGTTGCATTTGGTTATTCAACTTGCGAAGATGATAACGGGCATGGAACCCATGTTTCAGGAACAATCTTGGCTAATGGCGGACCTGAAAGCAAAGGTATTTATGGGGTAGCACCTAAAGCAGGACTTATTGCAATAAAAGTTCTTGACAGTAAAGGAAGAGGATACACCGATGACATCGCAGCAGGTATGATATATGCAGTAGATAATGGTGCAAACATCATATCAATGAGTTTAGGTGGTGGAGAAAGTTCATTAATTAACAATGCAGTAACCTACGCAAATAATAACAATGTATTAGTCGTCGCATCCGCAGGAAATAGTGGTCCAATAGAAGATAGTATTGGTTACCCCGCAGCAAATCCCGGTGTAGTTGCAGTAGCAGCATTTGATTCATCAAACAATATTGCAGATTTCTCATCAAGAGGAATAAATGACGGGGATTGGCTTATTGAAGCAAGAGAAATCGAATTTGCAGCACCTGGTGTATACGTATTATCAACAATGAATAACGGATGCTATGCAACAATGTCAGGAACCTCAATGGCAGCACCACACATAGCAGGTATTGCAGCAAGAGACTGGCAAGGTACGGCAACTGATACAAGAACATACCTGCAAGAATTGGCACAAAATTATACAAACAATATTCTTGACTACGGACTGTCAGGAGACGACATAGAAGCAGGATTCGGTTTACCAATAACACCAACAATTAGCTAAAGTTATTTATTTAAAATCGGGGAACATTTCCCCCTTTTTTTCTTTTTTTAAAAACATAAAAAATATCTATTTAGAATAAAATAGATTAAAAAATTAAAATAACCACCATAAACATAAAAAATCAGATAAGATGATGACATCATACCAATAAAGGTCAGTTCACCTCCTTTTCATCATATAAACATTATTTAAACACATAAGTTAATTAATCTGTAAAATTCCATTCGTCTCTAAAAGAGCCGCAACAGTTGCAAGTTCAAGTGCACGGTCAATATTATTAACTTTTTTTCTAATTTCAACAGAAATCAAACAATCAGTTACACCTGCTTTATCCAATACCTGACTAATCACATTTTTAGAACTAGTAACATAATCAGAAATATCTTCCTCATTAATAAAATACCCATCAGAAAGCATAACAGATAATAATTTTTTGCCACACATCCTGGATGCAGGTGCCAAAGATACCTTAAGTGATTTTTTTGGATCGTATGCCCCTCCGGATTGAGCAACCGTAGTCTCAATCAAAGAAGATTCACGAACTTTAATTTCAGTTATCATCAACTCACCCAATACCGATTTTATAACCTGTAATTTCTTAGATGGACATTGAACCTGAATTTCACGAGACATAATTGCCGCCGTTGAAGCCCCGGCACTTATAGTTTTATGAAGAATTTCTTCCATTTCAAAATGATTATTCACCATACCAGTAAGCTTAACAGAACGCATAAACATTATATAATTATTAACTTTAAATTAGTTTCTTTATTATCACACTAAAATCAATAAAATAAAATAATAAATCCAACAAAAATCAAGACTTATCTTTATTCTCATGCCTTAGTTTTTTTAATGCATCTTGAAAATCATCTTCAAGTTCTTCTTCAATTTCATCAGTTTGATTTGAATTTACGCGTTTATTATCCACAACTGAATCCGAATTCTCAGAATAAACCAATTCTTCAGAATTAGACACCCCATCTTGTAAATCAGATAATTGATTTATATCAGATTGATTAGATTGTACTAAATCAAAATTTTGTGTTTGTGAATTCTCATACGAATTAAACGATTCATCCGCAGACGCAGATTCATTTCCAATCGGAACCGAAACACCACCAATAGTACTATCTGATGGAATCGAAAACTCATCAGAACTAGTATCAGATGAATTGTCAAGATCTTTTATACCAATACCGCCATCTTTTCGATAAATAAAATATGCCGCAACAACTGCAAAACCAAACAAAAACACAAATAATACCATCAGAGACACAATATTTGAATCTCCATTAATTGATTCATTCTGTAATTCTTCAATCATATTTTCTGCTTGAAGTGCCAAAGCATATGCCTTCGAATATTGACCCAAAGCCAAAGCATTTTCTGCTTCCTCAAACTTTGTTAATATCGCTTCATCATCTATATCTGCTAATAATTCTTTTAATTCATCAATCTTGTTTTGAGCCTTAATTTTAATTTCAGAATCTTCAACAATTACAGAAGTAGAATTATCCACGAAAATAGGATCCAAATCATCATTGAACACATTATCCCCTTCAGTTTCATTTGAATCATCACTAATACCAATAAACACATCATCATCCACAATCGGAGAATCATCTCCACCGGAATCCGGCGGCGTTGGCACCACATATTCAACAATAATCTGCGTCTCACCATTCAATAATATCGAAAACGAAGACAATTTACCCGAAGAATCAGTTGTCAATAAACGATTATCAATATCTGACGCAGCCTTATTGTATATTACATATTGCGAACTTGCAAAAAGGCCAGAAATATTATACGTTGCAATAATACCCGACGTACTATTAGTATCATTCCACTTTACAAGCGTATTGTTCCAATTAAAAATTTCACGAGTAATATTCGTAGATGCAGAAACACTCATATTAACCCAAACATCGCCCGAAGCGTCATCATTATAATTAAACCCGGAACTATTATCATTGAAATAAATTTTTCTAGAATTTGTAAAATTAGTATTCTTAAATGTATTTGAAGTACTTGCACCATCTAAATAATAATCATAAGATTGCATAGACCAAATAGACCCACCAAAAATATTAAATTCATTAGAATAACGCAAATAAACTCCGCGACCATCAAACCCAAATGTATTTATATTATTATCAGAAATAACATTTAAATCACTAGAATAACTATATAATCCACTACTACCAATACCAGTAGTAATTATCAAATTATTTGATATCCTATTTATATCAGAAATATAAAATTCTAAACCATAACTATTCATACCCAAAGTATTAATATTATTATTAGAATAATTAGTTAAACTAGACTCTTCAATATATATCCCTTTGCTAAAATCTCCAACCGTAATTACATCATTAAATATATAATTATTTGAATTTGACAATGATAAAAAAAGACCATCACTATAATTCCCTAACGTATAAAGAGTATTATTTGTTAACGTGTTTGTATCAGAAGAAAACAAATGAATCGCATCACTTGAAATACCCAACGTATTTACATCATTATTTACATAAGTATTATAATCAGACCCACCAGAATAAATTCCATCACTCGAATTACCAGAAGTATTAATATGATTATTAATATAATTATTATAATTAGAATACTCCTGAAAAATACCCGAACTATGATTACTTAACGTATTTATATTATTATTAGTCATATTATTCCTGGGTGAAGCGTACAAAAACAAACCCTTACTTGAAATATTATAAGTAATTATATTATTATCACGCACATCATTAAAATTTGAATAATAAAAATAAACACCCATACTTGAAACATTATAAGTACTCATACTTAGATTATAAAAATTATTTGAATTTGAGAACCTCAAATAAATACCCTTACTTTGATCACCCAATACAGATATATCCATATTACGCATAAAATTATAATTCGAAGAAACAAAATACAAACCATTACTAGAAGTACCTAAAGTAATTATATTATTACGAATCATATTATTATAATCAAAATAAGATCCATAAATACCATCACTTGAATCACCAAAAGTAGTTATATTGTTATCGGCAACATTATTGAAATCAGAAAAATACAAATACAGACCATTACTTGAACTACCAAAAGTAGTTATATTATTATTTGTAATATTATTTGAATTTGAATTAGAACCAACATAAATACCATCACTAGAACTACTAAAAGAAATAATAGTGTTATTAATTATATTATTTGAAACAGAATATTTCATATAAAGATTTTCTAACTTATTAGACCTAATAAAATTACCACTGATATTAGTCCCACTAGAATACATCACAGAAATACTAGAGAACGACATATTTGAATCAATTATTGATGAATTAATATTCATCGCCATAAGAAACCCCAAAGATTTATTAATAATTGTCACATTTTTAAAAGTCATATTTGTTGAATTTATAACATATATAAAACCGGGATTATAGAAATTTTCAATAACTTGATTTGATTGATTAAAATAATAATATATTGACTGTCCATCAATAATATTTGTTGTATCAATACTTTGATTATAATGCATAACATCATTCGATTTTTCAACATAAAAAGAACGATATGTTGATGAAATATTATTACCACTCAAAGTTGCATTCAATACACCATCAAACAAAAAACCAGTACGAAAACCCAAAAGAGTATTATTTAAATATCTGCTAGAATTTAAAGTATCTAAATAATACCCAATAGTTTCATCAACAGATTCACTAATCATAGTATTATTAAAATATACCGACTCTTTTGAATTATATTCTACAACACCCATAGAATAAGAATAATAGAGAAAAATAGAATTAAAAGCATTATTAATTCGCGTAGTATTCACTAAATATATCCCCGAAGAAAAAGTAGAATTTAAATTCAAAATGTTATATTCTATAAAAGAATCATACGAGGAATCCACATAAATACCAGACTCAGAAAAATAAATATCAATTATATTATTCAATATATTTACCCCAGAAGAATAATAAGTATATATACCATATGCATCATATCCAGACACAGAAATAGAATTATTTGAAATATTAAACTCTGAAGCAATATTAATATAGATACCAGAATTATAATTTCCCTTTGTTATCAAAGTATTATTTATTATATTTCCCGAAGTTACATTATTAAAATAAACCGCAGAAGAATAATCGACCCAAGAATTACCCTGCAAAACATCCAAATTCTTAATCGTAACATTATCATACCCGCCGGAATTATTCACCCCATACCCCGAAACAGTTTTAGCATACTCAACAGTATAACCGCCTCCGTCAAGCGTAATATTATTAGCCATTATGTTAAAACAAGTACCATTTGATGAAACATTGGAAACCAAAACATAACTCCCATTTTCAACCGTCAAATCCTGACAAGAATACAAATTATAAGGCATAATCGTATCTATAACAACAAACCGCCTATCGCTTTGAGTCCAATTACCCGTCGTATTTTGCGCCCAAATCGTATAATTATACACATCATCGACAAGCAACGTCATATTTTCATACCAATTTAAAAGCGACACATTCACCATAGAAACATTAGTAAACCCCGAAGAATTCCCCCATTCAATACTAGCATTACTCAAATTTTCATCAGAAGTAATATTTATGTAAGTCCAATTATTGGTTACCGTTGTATAATTAGAAACACTAGGTAAAACATAACCCACCATAGGCAGTGCAAAAACCCCATAAAGCATAGCAACTGACAAAACTAACGACACCGCAAAATAATTTCTAAACCGATTCGAAAACAAATAATTTAATCCCATAAATAAACCCAATAATAAACCAATATAATTAATACTAATTAATATTACTACGGGTATATATATTATTTTACAACTATTTTACAATTATTAAACTAAAAAACCAACAAATATTATATAAATTCTATCGGCACGCAACTAATAATACATATATAAGCTAAGCAAAAAAATAGAATTTCATCAACTAAAAAAATCAAAAACAATAAACAAAAAAGGCAACAATCATGGAATATTTTTCACATCCTCTAATAAAAGAAAAAACTATAGAAAAAAGAGTATACCAAGAAACAATTATCGCCACATCATCAAAAAAAAATTCTCTTGTTGTAATCCCAACCGGTCTTGGAAAAACAGTAATCGCCCTTGGCGTTGCCGCAATAACCCTGCAAAAAAATAAAGACAAAAAAATGCTATTTTTAGCGCCAACAAAACCGTTAGTAGAACAGCACAAAAAATTTTTCATGGATGCAACCACAATTCCAAAAGAAGATATGTGCATCTTAACCGGTCTTGAAAATCCAAAAAAAAGAGAAGAACAATGGAAAAACAACCGCGTTTTTTTCGCAACACCGCAAGTAGTACAAAACGATATAATAACCAGAAAAGAAACGTTAGAAAAATTCGCATTAATTATATTTGATGAAGCACACAGAGCCTCAGGCGATTATGCATACACATACATCGCAAAAAAATACATTGAAAATAATAAAAATCCACTAATATTAGCACTAACAGCAAGTCCCGGCGGCACAGAAGA
>WSZW01000140.1 GCA_013139905.1 archaeon | reverse complement strand
GATGTATTTGCTATTATTTGAATATTTCTAAGCGCAACATTAGAAATTTCGACGTTAGAATTGGCGCAATATGTTATGCCTTTAGTTCCCGTTGATGATTCAGTCGCAGCATCAGTTGTTGTTTTTGTATAATCAAACATCCACGAAGATATTGCAGTACCTACAGTAACGATAAAAACTAAAACCAACATTACCGAAATTAACGGTGATACTGCTTTTTTCATAATAAACTATGTATGGTTTTAATCAGTATATATAATTAATCAAATAATTCATTTAACCGTAACCGACTTAGCCAAATTTCTAGGCATGTCGGGGTCGAGTCCTTTTAATACGGCAAGATAATATGCGAATACTTGTATAGGTATAATATTTGCAATTGGAGATGTTCCGTTTAAATCCGGGACATTTATGTGAAAATCAAATGCTTCGTTATCTTCCGGACTGACACCAATAATAAATGCACCCCTTGCTTTTGCTTCTATTGTGTTTGTTATTGTTTGATTGAATGTTTCGTCTTTTGGCGCAAAAACAATTAATGGTGTTCCTTTTTCAATTAAAGCCAATGGTCCGTGCTTTAAAGATCCGCCGGCAAACGCTTCTGCGTGTATGTAAGATACTTCTTTTATTTTAAGTGCTGCTTCTAATGCTGTTGGATAACTTAAACCCCTACCAATTATATACATATGATGACAATCTTTGAGTCGTAAAGCAAGATTTTCTAATTTTGTAATTTCGCTTTGATTTGTAAGTTCATCAACATGGTCTGCTGCGTATTTTAACCATTCTTTTCCACGTTTAAGACGTCCTGAAACGGCATAAACAATTAAGTGCAAAATAGCTAATTGTGATGTGTATGTTTTTGTTGCAACTACGCAAATTTCCGGTCCTGCATTCATTAAAAGAGCGGCGTTTGATTGGCGCTCGAGACTTGAGCCCATCACATTTACAATTGATATTATTTCGACGCCGATTTTTTTTGCGGTTTTAACTGCAGACAATACATCCGCGGTTTCTCCGGATTGGGATATTGTAATCATTAAAGTTTTTGGCGTCAAAAAATCTTTATAATATTCAAATTCCGACGCATCAACAACATTGACGTGTTTTTTTGCATGTTTTGAAAACATATAAGCTGCGGATTTTGCTGCGTTAAGGGATGTTCCGGATGCTACAAAAAATACGCCGAAACCGGAATTTATTTTATTCGCGATATTTTCTATTATTTCATCTTTTTGTGATATTGCGTTTTTTAATGTCTCTTTTTGCTCTTTGATTTCTTTTAGCATGAAATGTTCAAAATCGCCTTTTTTAGCCTGAGCTATGTCCCATGTGATGTGCTGTTCTTTTTTTTCTACTTTTTTTCCGTTAAGCAGATTATAGAATGTTGGCTTATCGTTTATGACTACAATTTCATTATCATCCATAAATATTACGTCTCTTGTGTGTTCTAAGAATGCGGGAACGTCGGATGCTACAAAGTACTCCTTTGATTTATGATTAACGCCTACCACCATTGGAGAATCGCGTCTTGCGCATATAAGTTCATTTTTATCTTTATGCATACACACAATTGCAAAGCTTCCTTCGATATCATTTAATGCTTTTTTAAACGCTTCAAAAAAATCAAAATCTTTTTCGTATTCTTCGATTAAGTGTGCGATTACTTCTGTGTCTGTTTCAGATAAAAATTCGTGACCTTTTTCTTTTAATGATTTTTTGAGTTTCTGGTAATTTTCAATTATGCCGTTGTGAACAATTGCAATGTTGCCGTTTTCGTTTGTGTGTGGGTGCGCGTTTTCGTGTGTGATCCCGCCATGCGTTGCCCAACGTGTGTGTCCCATTCCAATTGTTCCTGTGGCAATTTCGTCTTTTTTTGTGCGGTCTGAGATTTTCCCGATTTTTTTGAATGTGGAAATCTTATTGTCTTTTTTAATTGCCACACCCCAAGAATCGTAACCTCGATATTCTAACATTGATAATCCTGAAAGAATGAATTCTGCTGCGTTTTTATTTCCTTTGTATCCGATGATTCCGCACATTTTATATTTCACCTACGACATTTAAAAAATATTATTATTTTATTTATACGTCACACATATATAAATATACTTGAAAAACGCAAACAAGCGATAACAAAAAAGTTATAATGGTTTTTATGGGTCTTTATATACATATATAATATTAATCGTACAATATATAACAATTTGTTAATACTATTATAATTAAAATTATAGTAGTTTGATGTGAGAATATGGCAGAACTTTTGATTGAAAAAAACAACAGATATTTTGTAAAAGAAGTTAAATTACTTAAAAGTCCTGAGAATATGAAAGGGCTTTTTAACGACGTTAGATGGGAAATACTTAAATTCATTTCAGAAAAACCGGCATACCCTGCCAATATTGCAAAACATTTGAAATTACACGAGCAGAAAGTTTATTATCACATGAAGCAGCTTGAAAAAAACGGACTTATATCGGTTGTAATGAAAAAAGAGCATTCGGGGGCGCAGGCAAAATATTATGCGCCAAAATCACACGCATTTGCATTGGAACTTCCCGGTGGCGAAGAAACAATTCTTGATAATCCAATAAAAAAAGAGCATCAAAAATTTAATGATTTTTTTAATCCGTTGATAACTGGTGGTAAATTTAATGCTAAAATAGTAATTGGTTCTCCAGACCCCCACGGACCGCACCAAGTGAGGGCAAGAGACGGTCATTATGCATTGGACATTGCCGCATTTTTAGGTCAGTACGCAGCTCTTCCAAAAACTTCGGTTGTATCGCTAGATACAGATATAAAATCCGAAAAAAATATTTCTAAAAATCTAATTGTGGTTGGAGGAATTCTTACAAACCTTGTTGCAAAAGACATAAATCCTCATATGCTTATTAGTTTTGATGAGACAACATTCCCGTATCGTAAAATTATTTCCAAAAAAACAGATAAGACATATACGGAAGATAATCTTGGTGTTATCTGTAAATCATTAGACCCAAAAAATGGAGATAAACACATAATTCTTCTTGCAGGAAACACCAACTGGGGTACTAAAGCAGCAATTTATGCATTGACGCGAATGACGGATGAAATATTTGCAAATTATAACAAACAAGACGCGTGGGGTCTAATAGTTCAAGGATTCGACCTTGACGGCGATGGCAAGATGGACAGTGTTAAGGTTATAGAGTGAAATAAATAGGTTTTAAGAATTTAATTATTTTATCCTTTCAAACCATTAGCAACTTTTACCCCTACAATTTTTTCTAGTTTTTTTATGTCACTATTTTTAATGTCGTTCGCGGTTTTTAGACCGGCGTCAAATAGCTTCCGTGCACGAATACGCCCGATGTTTTTCAAAGAAATTAATGGTAGTAATTCGCGTTTTACTCCGTATTTAAGACGAATTCTTAAATCAGATAAGTCTTTTTGAAATTCCGTGTGGTGGGTGAGTCTTCCAATCTCATAAAGTGCGTATAAAAGCCAGTCTGCGGTTGTAAGTTTTACATGAAGCTCACCGGGCGTTACGTTGTATTTTTCTAAAAGTGCGTCTTCTTCAACTTCGTCAATCCAGGAATTAAACATTAATGCGGTTTTTACGGATGTTTGATATGTGTCGTAAGATACAAGGTTTTCGGGCACAATCATAAAATTGGCATATTGTGCCATCACGGAATTAATACTTTCATAATCATCTTTTCGTAATCTTATTTGTGGATAAAGTTCTAAGGCATTTACAATCAAATGTAAAAATGAAAACTCATTAATCTTTTTGTTCGTGGTATTTTTCATAGATTCTATAAAAAGATTTGCGGTTTCCGGGTCAATATACATCTGCGCAACCCGCAAACCTAAAAGCGTCGCCTTTAATTTAAAAACTTCGACATAAGCATTTGCAGATACAAAAAGACCCGTATCGTTTATATCACCACTAGTTTCCATTTCAATTAAGTTGTATTTCCACAAAAGACGAAGCATTTTTTTTATTTTTTGTTTTAAATCGCTCATGTCGGTGTATTGGTGCGCGTAAAACGTCTTTTCCATAAATTCGTTCAACTGGTCTTCTGTATAAACATGACCTGTTGCAATTAAAGACAAAATATGCATACGAAGTACTGGCTCTAATGCTAATTTAGAAAATATTTTTTCGGTATCTGCATGTATGTAAGTATCAAAAAGTCGTTCAATGTCATTTTGGCTTCGAGCCATAATGATTGCAGTTCCTTCCTTGTCATATTTAGGCCTGCCAGCACGGCCTGCCATTTGCTCATATTCTAAAACCGGAATTGGGCGCATCCCGTAATTTCCTGCGTATCGCATGACGTCTTTTATAACGACTACAGATGATGGCAAATTAACGCCCATGGCAAGCGTTGGTGTGGCGCAAATAACTTTCAAGACTTTGGATTTAAATGAATCTTCAATTAATTTCCTCTGTTTTTGAACTAGCCCTGCATGATGAAAAGATGTTCCTTTTTCAATGCATTTGGCAAGCCGTCTGCACTGTCTTGTGGGGCTTTTTAATGCTTCTTTGGCTTCCAGTGCAAGTTCGCTCATAAATTCAAGATTCGTGTGTTTTTCAACAATTTTTCTTAATTTTTCTGCCTGCGCTTCAGCACTTCTTCTGGAATTTACAAAAATCAAAAGCTGTTTTTTGTTTTTCAGGTAATGATCAACCACATTTTCTAAATCAATATCATGTATCTGTTTTATTTCCTCTTTATCTTTGTTGTATTTTGCCACCCCGTCAAAATAAACGCCTTTTTTTAACGGTATTGGCCTGTAATCTGATTTGACAAGCTCACATTCAAGCCATGCGGCAAGTTCGTTTGAATTAGAAATGGTGGCGGAAAGCCCTAGAAATTGAAATTTATTTTTTCGCTCAATTATATCTTTTAGTCTTGTTATTGTAATTTCGAGCGTCGATCCACGGTTTATATCATTTAGCATATGAATTTCATCAACAACAATCAAACCAATATCATCGACCCACGGAACATTGTGTCTCATCAAGGAATCTAATTTCTCGCTTGTAACAATTATTATGTCTCTGGTTTTAAGCCAAAGGTCTTTGGAATCATAATCGCCCATAGATATGCCAACTTTAATGCCTAGAGATTCGTACTTTTTCGTAAATTCTTCGTATTTTTCAGAACCAAGAGCTTTTAGCGGCACAATATATACTGCTTTTTTGTGATTGTTAAGAACCGTATTTAAGATAGCCATCTCTGCAATAAATGTCTTACCCGATGCCGTTGGGGCAGAAACAATAATGCTTTTAGAATCCAAAAGCCCTGCTTTAATTGCCAGAATTTGTGGTATATTTAATTTTGTAATACCTTCGCTAACTAATACATCAATTGCATTACAAGGTAATTGGGTCAGTTCATCAACGTTCATGATAAAGATTTTGTGCGCGAATTTATAATATGTTTGTATGGGCTATGCCGATACAATTCGCTCGTATTTTTTAAGGACTAGGAATATTTAGAAAATATTTAGATACGTTTTCTAGGTGCATATTAATATTTTCACCACCATACCATGCATTCTGAACAACATTTATACATTCATTTCTCACAACATCATAAGCCATGGCCAACGGATTGTTGCATGAGTCTAAAGGAAATACCCGGTTAAAAGCTGGACAAAATTCTGTTTCATTTAAATGAACTATATCTTTATAATTACCGGTTTTAGCAGCTAAAATTAAACATTCTGCAATTGCATAAAGTTTTTGTTCTTCTGCGTTTATTTCATTTTC
>WSZW01000029.1 GCA_013139905.1 archaeon | reverse complement strand
CGCCTAGCTTATACGTGCCGTGTGTGGAAAAAGACAGTGTGTTTTTGCCTTCGTGTATATCATCTAAAACGAATGGAAGCGAAATTGTCTCGTTTGAACCAACGGAATCCACGTGATATATTTTATCATTTAAATTCATGGTAAGCCCTGTATCTACTGGTGCTTCATTTACAGTTACATTTATTCTGCCGGTAACGTTTACGGATGATTCCATCAAATATATTATGTATCGGTCGACGTCAAATGTTTTTGATTTTGATACGGCTTGACCGGAACTGTAGAAAAATATTGTAAGCTCGGCATTTTTTAATGAATATTTTGAGTCTTTACCAGATGAAACTTTTAGAATGTTTTCTCCAGTTTTTAATTTAGTTTCTAATTGCGTGAATTTTTGCTCATATATTATTTCTGACGATAGTGGTTTTTCTTCATATATTTTATAGTTGTTAAGTTCCACATACAATGGATTATTTTTTATTGAGTCTTCAACATAAAAACTAAATGTTCCTCTGCTCCAGCCGGCAGATTCATAATTGTATATTTCAAAAGGTATTATTTTTTCTTGTACGCCGTATGATTCAACTACGATTTTTAAGTTGTTTAAAATATAGGTTGTTGGTGCCCAAAATTTAAGTCTGGATGATATTGATTCTATTGTAATTGTGTTTGTTTCTTTTAGGTCTTCGGATTCAAAACGATATTCGCCCGGATATGTTATGTTTGTGTGCAATATGTTGCCGTTTAATTTTACAGTTAAATTTCCGTATGTGTTCATGTCAAAAACATCAAATAAAAGAACCATTTTTTGAACTTCTTCGCCGCTAAATGTTAATTCCTTAAAATTTTGCCGAAACCATCCGTTTTCAATTGTAATTTCTTCTTCATTCACCAAGGTTTTATCGCCAATTGTATATCCTACTTCAAAATCTGCGATTGGTATGTTTCTGGAATTTTCTGTAACGACACCAACAGCGCCAATTGATCCTTCATAAAGTATGTGTTCTTTGTTAAAATCGCCAGTTTTTGTGCCGCTATCTATTGGTCCTGAGCCTAAAAGCGCTATGGCTGCTACAAAAAGTAACATTCCGACTACAAAAACTTTTATGAAATCTTCCATTAAACTACCATTTTTTAATCAATAATATATATACATTACTTAACTGTAAACTATTATTAAGTTTTGAGTATATATAATTCTTGGTGTGAATCATTAAAATATTAAAAAAAGATTTCAAACGAGTGACAAAAATCAAAGTTGAAACTTTGGAAGATCTTTGGAATTTGAGTAGGATAATACAGCCAAATGATGTTATTGGCGCAAAAACAATTAGAACTAAACAAACGTCAGACAAAGGCGAAAAACGACCGGTTTATCTTACGCTTACTGCTGAAAAAATTCATTTTGATGACGAAGGTGTGATATTGCGCGTGTCCGGGAAAATAAAAGACGGTCCGGATGATATTGAATTTGGATATCACACAATTGCAATTAATTTGTTTGATGTTGTTGATATTTGGAAAAAATGGACGTCTGCGGATGTAACGCTCTTAAAAGAAAGTCTATCATACAAAGGATTACAGGTTCTTGTGTGTGTTGTTGATGAAAGACGGGCAGATTTTGCAATTGCTAATGATTTAGGCATTAAAGAATTTGCGTCGATTATTGCTAAAAATAAAGGAAAACAATTTTCAAAAAAAGATGATGATTCATTTTACAAACAAGTAATTGAAATTCTTTTAGAGAAAAAAGATAATTTTGAAAAGATAATCCTTGCAGGTCCCGGTTTTACTAAGGAAAATATATACAACACACTTTCAAAGGAATTAAAACAAAAAGTGTCGGTTGGTTCTACTTCGGTTTGCGGTAAAACGGGGATTAATGAAGTCATAAAACGTGGTGAGCTCACCAAAGTGTTAAAACAAAGCAGGCTTGAAGAAGAAACTATGCTTTTTGAAAAATTCTTAGAACATCTTGGGAAAGATGATAAGCTTTCAACATATGGTAAAGTTCAGGTTTATGATGCGATTGTGGCGGGTGCTGTTGATATGCTTTTGGTATCTGATAAGCTTATCCGAGATGCTAAAATAGGTCAATTGATGAAACGTTGCGAAGATGGTGGCGGGACGGTTCACATAATTAATTCGACGCATGACGCCGGCGAAAAACTATATAATATGGGCGGAATCGCGGCCATTTTAAGATACGCGCTTGATGACTGATTACATAAGTTTTTATTATTGATATTTAAAAACTAAAAAAATCAGTCAAAAATGCTAAAATTCTCTGTAAAATATTGCTATTTTCCTGTATTTGTTTGTTTATATCAAGACAGACATCATTTGAACAAAAATTTGATTTACACTCAAAATTATTATGACAGGATTTATCATCTTTTTTCTGTAATGCTAAATTATTTTCGATATTACAATAAAGTGATATATTTGCAACAGTTGTTCTTGTTCCTTGAACCATACAACCATTTTCAGTCAAACATCCAGAACAGAAGGTTTCTTTTTCAGGATTTATTTCTGTGCGTAAATTGTCTTCATTTTCGTCATTATCTTTACACGAACAAATCGGACAACCATCAACATCTTCTTTGAAACCAGATTTACAATCATTTTCGCATCTTTGTTCGGGACAGTTTTTAATTTTTTCTAAATCTTTTTCAATTACCACAGTCTTAAGATTACCACGATATGTGGCGATTATTTTCGTAGAGTTTTTGTTTTTATTTAAAGGACTAATTAAGATATAAGCATTTGATGTAGCAGAGGGTTCGGGCACAATAGAAACTACATCATTACCAATTTTTACTTCAAGATTTAGAAACGAATCATTCATTAGTTCAGATTCTGTTATATCTAATATACTCAAATAATACTTTATATCAAAAGAATAAACATTATTATTTGAATCATACACAACATTATATATATACGCATTGTGTGTTTCAATCGTATTATTAACAATTTCTTCATCAGTATTGTTTGTATCACTAAAAGAGAGAGTATAAACATTCAAATGAAAACATTTGTTTTTTCCGACAATTTTTATTTTTGAACCTTTCGGTGAAAAATCAAAAATATTTTTTGTTCCTTTTTCATCTGGCTCAGCTACGGATTTTTTTAAAACCCATGAATTTTCGACATAATCATAAACATCAAAAGCTACGTGATAACATACACAGCTATCGCAACCGTCAGCATATGCACTAATCTTTATTGTATCTTTAGATATAACATCATATATTTTTTCGTTGCCACAAGGCGCATAATTAAAAACGTTTGGTGCATGCCACGTTGTACAGTTTTCTTCGTCAAATAATTCTTGATATTCACCACAATCATCGGGACATTCTCGTGGTGACTCGCCATCATCACACAAATTATTACCGCAAATTGGTTCGTCTACAATTGATTCGGGCGTCGTATCTTCAATACACGCACCGTTATCACATCCATTTGGACACTTAAATATTTTTGAAGTAAAGGACCATTCGGTAATATTATAATTTTCTTTGCAAACACCCTCTCGCAAATAATTGCTTTTAGAAACACAAGATCCGCCATTTTCGTTTACAACACAACAATCGTTCTGTCCAGTACCATACTCATTTTGAGCAATTCCTGCAACATAAATATCTTCTTTATCATCATCAATGCAATTAGGGGTCATATATTCGTTATCAATACAGGCACCATCAGAACACCCATTTAAACACTTAACTGTTATATGATTCCATTTTTCATAAGTATTATCATCACAATACATTTCAGACAAACCATCAGATTTGCCTGTAACAATATTAATTAAACATTGATCATACATAACAGAATCATGAAATTTTGATAAAACGCCGCCTTTAAGCCCATAATTTAAACCCATATCAGAATCATCACAGATTAGCTGAGTTTCTTTAGAATCACAAATATCAAAAGAATCAATTGTTCCTGCGACAAAATAAGCTACTGCGGCAACATCACCAATATCTATACGATTATTTTCGTTTAAATCAGACCTTAATTCGTGCGAATTTGTAAATATATTATCAAATTGTTTAATGTTTAATATTGTAAATCTTTTGGTCACATCATCATCATAACTTATAGTTTCAACATTTACGATTATTCCAGTTAAACCAATACTTACATCGCCATCCGTGTCTTTTATAATTTTTGAGGTTGTACCAATCTTAACAGCCACAACATCAGAACCAATAGCAATTACCTGAATTGTTTGACCATTCAAAACTGTAGTTTCATCAATATAAAAGGTCTTATGTGCGTAATTATTTGCCAACGTTGTTGAAAGAAAATCAGAATCTATATCCGTAACATATCCATCGCCATCAACATCTCCATAGGATTCACATGGGGCTTTTTTTAAAGAACTACAAATTGAAAACGTATCAATATTTCCAGCCACAAAATATGCGATTGCGGAAACATCGCCAATATCCACGCGACCGTTTTCATTTAAATCTGCCCGAACAACTTGATTAGTTGTAAAATCTCTCGAACCGGCAACATATTCGGAAATCATCGTTGCATCAACATCGTTTATTTGACCATCGCCATTTAAATCCCCATAAAAACCGCATGGCGCTGCGCTTATTTCAACAGCGAAACTAAGTGGATTGAATAGTATTAAACTAAAAATTATAACAACAAATAATCTACTAAATACAAAAAAATTATTTTTAAACATCAACTATCGCCTCTAAATACTAATAATACAATATAACATCGTTTTAGTATATAAACATATAGTTTTAGAATATATAGGCTAAAATAAGAAATGGCGTCAGGGGAGGGATTTGAACCCTCGTGTCCAAAGGACAGTAACTTAGCAGGCTACCGCCATACCGAGCTAGGCGACCCTGACAAAAAAATGCACCAGTACTTTATACTTATAAAAAAACTTTAATAATCTTCGTCTTTCCATAAGTATTTAAATATTTCTGAAGAACATACTAAACATACATAATTAACGGAGTGATTTTATATGGTTGTTAATGAACGCGAAATGACCGATATGGTCGGAAAAGACATATTTACAGATAAAGGCGCATACTGCGGGAAAATTTCCGATGTAGAAGTAGATCTTACAAAATTCAGAGTAAGAGCTGTTGTTGTTGATGCGGCTAAAGGATCATACCTTGCAGGCATTGTTGGCGGTCGACGTGGTGTTATTGTTCCATATCCAATGGTAAAGGCAGTAAATGATGTTGTTTTAATAAAACACATTGCAACCCCTGCCATGGATACACCTGCTATGAATAAACCTGTGGAATAATAAGATAAATTCTTAGAATATATAATAATATATGGCGGTTTAGCGCCTATTTTTTCTTTTTTTATATATTTTCGATACAATTTAAAATAAAATTTATGAAATATCACAACAAAAAATTAAAATAAATTATTTAAACTCAACGAATTAATATTTTAATATGCAATTAAATTCAAAAAATAATATCCTAGAACTAGTTATTACAATATTGATTGCTGGTATTTTAATTTGGGCTTTAATTATACAACCAATCATTGAATGGATTAAACAAAACATAATTATTCTGGGCATTATTACAATAATAATCATATCAATCATATTATTCTTACTCCCATCTTATCTAAAAAATTCTGAGAAAATAGCTGAAGAATACAAAAAAGAAACATCAAAACAAAAATCTAAAAAAATTAAAGAAATAAAAGTTGAAAATAGAATAAAATGGGATAGAGAAAATAGAATCGATGAAGAAAGAAATATTCTTGCCGAGAAAATATATGATACCAATATTGAAAAAAAAGAAAATAATTTACTCGGAATTAAACAAAAAAAAATAAGAATACCAATACCGGGAAAATTAAAAACACAAATATTTGAACGCGCAGGGCACCGTTGCCAAAAATGTGGCAGAGATACAACACCACAAATTCACCACATAGATAAAAACCCATCAAATAATCATCTAAGTAATTTGATTGTTTTATGCCCAACACACCATG
>WSZW01000027.1 GCA_013139905.1 archaeon | reverse complement strand
GTTCAGGAGGCAGTATATGGATAGATGCAAAAATGATTACAGGAACAGGAACAATACGTGCGAATGGCGGCAATGGCGGCGATAGCAGTTATGACGGTGGTGGAGGCGCAGGCGGAAGAATCGCGATATATTGTATAAGCACAATATTTGGAGGAACAACTTCTGTGTATGGGGGCACAGGATATAATGTAGGGGGAGAAGGAACAATTTATTGGGACATATCTTCGGTGTCATACCCATCAAATGTAGATGCCTTTGTCAACAGTAGCCAGATATACAACGGCGCAGGTACTCTTTCAACATCTGTCCCAATGCCTGATTTTTCATCAGAAATAAACAATTATCTTTTATCGTGCACCCCTGACGGAGAAGGGTACTGCGATGTCCCACTCATCTTTGAATTTGTGGGTGCAGGAAACCTGTCTGTAAGCGGCCTTTCTGTGACTTACACTTTGCCGGGAGCAAAAGCGCAAGCCACAGTCACAAGCGAAGGCCTTGAGGATACTATGCTTAAGAACTTCTGGTTTGCATCAACAACAGGAGATATATGCATGCTTAATTCCGCAGAGATTCCACTCACCATAGGAGATATGTATATCGGAAGGAACACGTCATGCGGCATAACCTGCGGCACATTCTCATCAGTCCGCGCAACAACAACGTGCGGTACGAGTGATGAGTTTACAGGCACGCCAAACGGTTGTTGATTTATTTTGTGCTGTTTAAATCTTAATGTAATTTTAATATTTCTATATCATTTTTTTAAAAACATTAATATAATTCGCATAACAAAGTTTAGTGATTGTTATGAATGATATGCATGCAATAATTCTTGCCGCGGGTAAATGCTCGAGATTTTGGCCATTAAATGAAAACGGACACAAATCACAGATGCGCCTTTTTGGAAAAAGTGTATTAGAACACACAATAAACGATATTCAAAATTCGGGAATAGAGAACATAATTGTTATATCTTCTGACGGTAAAATTATTGAAAATACAAATATCACGAACAAAAACATAAAAGAAGTTATTCAAAAAGAACCAAAAGGCATGGGTGATGCTGTTCTAATAGCAAAAAATGCAATTAATGACGATTCTTTTTTCGTGTTTAACTCAAATCATGTAAATTCATCAGAAATAATCAAAAAATGCATAAACGAGCAAAAAAACCAAGATGAATGTGTGCTTGTTGGTGCGAAAACAAATAATCCGGTTTTGTACGGCATTTTTGGGTTTGACGGTAAAGATGCAAATAAAATAATTGAAAAACCAAATACTGGTAGTGAACCATCAAACATACGCGTTGTTGGTGTATATCTATTGAACTCTAAATTCATAGAAATGTTAGAAAAAACTCCAACAAAAGAATATTCGTTTGAAACAGCACTATCCAAATACTTACAAGTTAACAAAACACCGGTTATTCGGCTAAATTCCAACGAAATCCCTCAATCGCTTAAATATCCCTGGGATTTGTTTTCAATATCAAATTTATTTTTCAAAGACAAAACACTAAAAACCGACATTCACTCAACCGTTAAAATATCAAAAAATGCAGTAATTGACGATTCAAAAGGTGCAGTTATTATTGGCAAAAATACACGAGTGATGGAGTGCGCCACAATCAGAGGTCCGGTTTATATTGGGGAAAATTGTCTTGTTGGAAATAATGCCGTTGTGCGCGATTACTCAAACATTGAAAATAATGTTGTAATTGGCGCTAACACCGAAGTTGCAAGAACAATAATTCAGCCAAATGTACATATACATTCAGGATTTATTGGCGATTCTGTAATTGATTCGAACGTTAGAATTGGGGCGGGAATAATTACTGCAAACAAAAGAATTGACCGCAAGGAAATATCAATTGAAGTTAAAGGAAAAATAATACCAACCGGCTTAAAAACAATGGGCTGTTTTATTGGAAAAAATTCTAAAATCGGCATTAGTGTAAAAACAATGCCTGGGGTTTTTATTGGTGCGAACACAATAATCGGTTCTGGAACAAATGTTGAAAAACACATACAATCAAACACAAAATATTACACAAAATTTAAGGAAATTATAGAAAAAAGATAAAAAGGCAATAATTATGATTCGTTTTTCTGCAAATATAAAACCAAACTATACGGATATTATTCGAGCGTATGATAATAATTTTGATGCCTGTTCTTTTGTGATAAAAAAAGAAAACATAACAAATGCGGGTTTTATAAATCGCAATATTGAACTTGCACGAAAAGAATTTGCAGACAATAACAAAGAAATGCTTTTTGTAGCTCTTGGCATTTTGGATGATGATGTAACAAAACAAGATTTAGAAAATATGACAAAAATAGCAGAAAAAATTGGTTGTGTTTTTTACATATCTTATGATTGTAGAAATATTGTTACTAAAAAATCGGTGATTCTTAAAAATACCAAAACTATGGATACAGAATCAATTGTTAAAAACATATTAAGCCGGGATTTTGATTTGGCGCTTGATATTTCTGCTCTTTATTTAGGCTCTAAAAAATTCTTAGAGGATTTAGAATTATTACTCGGCACGTATATGGATCGCATAAAAATTATATTTTTTTCAGATGCAGTCAATGATGAAACAAATATTCCGATTGGAGATGGCTCCATAAACACAAAACAAACTATGGCACTCATACAAAAATTTAATTATAAACGCGCAATTATTCTTGATGTGGATAAAAACTCACAAAAAGATAGTTTGACTATTTTAAAAAACTATATGGAACCGAATAAACCAAAAAAATTACCACTAAAAGCTGTTTTTTTCGATGCAGATAAGACTTTATATTCTATAAATACGGACTATGCTTATGATTTAATGTATGATTATATCGCAAAAAACGAAAATGTGACTAAAAATAAAATAAAAAAATTGCACAAACAAGAAATTGATAAAATAAAAAAAAGCAAAAAACCCAAACTTCGAAAATACGAATATAGTATTGAAAGGATTGTGTCCGATAAAGATACGACCAAAAAAGCACTAAATATTTTTTGGAACGAGGTCATGAAAAACCTTGTAATGTTTGATGGTGCAAAAGACACACTGCATAAAATTAAAAACGAATACAAGCTTAATATTATAATTACCAGCGATGAATTTATCAAAATTTTAAAAAGAAAACTTAATTCAGTTTACGGTGATTATAATGCTTATATCTCTGCACTTGTAACTCCAGAAGTTGTAAATGAGATGAAACCATCCGCCAAATATTATAAATACGCACTTGAACTTTTTAATCTTAAACCAGAAGAAGTTATTATTATTGGTGATTCTTTGACTCGCGATTTAGTTGAAGCAAAAAAACTTGGGATTGCAACGATACATTTTATGCCTAAAAAACTAGATAGTGTGATTGATAATTTCAATAAAATTGGTGTTATAGAAGTTGTAAAATCAACATCAACAAATAAAGATATAAAATGTGCAGATTATACTGCAAAAAGTTATGCTGAAATTGAAAAGATAATTAAAAAATTAGTTAAAGTGTGATAATATGGACAATCCTACCGTGTTTAATAATTACGATATTCGTGGAACCTATCCTGCAGAAATAAATGAAGAACTTTCAGAAAGATTAGGACGGGCAATTGGAACTTATGCGCAAGGTCTTGTTGTTGTTGGTGGAGATACGCGCGAAATGACACCATCACTCAAAAAATCACTTATTTTGGGTTTGTGTTCAAGCGGATGTGATGTTATTGATGTTGGTGTTGGACCGACGGATTTGATTGCTATTGCCGGAGGCCATTATAATGCAAAGCTTTCTGTAATGGTTACTGCAAGCCATCACGGCTGGGATAGAAATGGTTTTAAGTTGATGTATACGAAAGGAAATGGTTTTTCTAATGAAGATATGGCGGTTATAAAAAATATATACACAGATAAGCCGTTTGTTGACGCTGAAATTGGTGGATATGAAAACAAAGAAGATGAATTTAGACAAATTTATATTAAACGTGCGATTACGTGTTTTAAGAACCATTTTGATTTGATTGATGCTAAGGTTATTGTTGATTGCGCAAATGGCGGGGCTTCTGTAGTTCTTCCGGAACTACTTTTAGCACTTGGAGCTAATGTTGTTAAAATTAATTGTGATTTTAAACCGAATATTGCTGTCGAACCTGAGCCCGAAGAAGAGTCGCGTAAATATCTTGTTGATGTTCTTAACAAAAATGATGCGGATATTGTGATTGGGTGCGACCCTGATGCAGACCGAGTTTTTGCGTTTGATTCTAAAGGTTTGTGGATTGACGGTGATGAAATTTTTGCGGTACTTGCAAATACTATTGGCGCTAAAAATATATGTGCTTCTCTTGATACTTCCACGCTGCTTTCTGATGCAACAGGAGCTGAAATAACACTCACGCGTGTTGGGGATATTTTTGTATCTAAAAAAGCGATTGATATTGATGCTGATTTTATGGGAGAGCCAAACGGGCATTATGCATTTCCTGACTTTTCGTGGTATAATTCCGGAACGTTTGCGGCACTGATTTTGGCTGCAAATGCTAAAAAACTTAACGACATTATTAATAATTTGCCTAAATATTTTACTGCGAGTAAAAAGTTCAAGTATGATAATGATGAATTAAAAATGTCAGCGACTAAAAAAGCAATTTTGGATGCTGGCAAGTCGTATTCTGTGATATCCGACCTTGATGGCGTTAAATTTAAACTGGACAATGCTGTTGTTCTTATTAGACCGTCCGGTACTTCGCCAGTTATTCGCATCAAGGCCGAGGCCAAAACGCAACTTAAGGCCGATGATGCGCTTGAAAAGGCGAGTTTGTTGTTGTGAAAGTGCTTGTTTGTAATTAATAGTATAAATTCATCCGTGCATATTTATGTTCATGAAACCTCGTTTTTATGAACTTGATTTGCTGCGCGGAATTGCTATTATTCTTATGATTTTTTATCATGCACTTTATGATCTTTTTTATTTTGCCGATTTTGAACTAAATTTGTGGTCTGGGGTCTTTTGGTTTATTGGGCGCACTTCTGCTTTTATTTTTATATTTCTTGTTGGTGTTTGCATGACTATTAGTTATTCTCATGCGAAGAAGAAAAATTCTAAGAATGGATTATTTCGCAAATATCTTATTCGCGGAAGTAAAATATTTTTGCTAGGATTTTTGATAACGGCAATTACATATCTGTTTTTGCCCGGAGGGACGATTTATTTTGGAATTCTTCATTTTATTGGTGTTTCTGTTGTGCTTGGATATTTATTTTTAGAATTTAAGCGCATTAATCTTGTTTTTGGCGCCGTTGTTGTTGCTATTGGGTATTACTTGAAAAATTTGATTTTTGGGTTTTCTTCTCTTCTTTTTTTAGGGTTTACGCCGGAAAACTTCTACACGATTGATTATTTTCCTTTGTTTCCGTGGTTTGGTGTCGTGCTTTTAGGGATATTTTTTGGAAATACGTTTTATTCGGGTGGTGAGCGACGGTTTTTAATTACGGATTATTCTTCAAAATTAAAGGCGTTGTTGTTTGTTGGTAAAAATTCGCTTTTGATATATCTTTTGCACCAACCGATTTTGATTGGCTTGATTTATTTTTTGATTGTTTAATAATTAATGATAATAACTATCTAATTTCGCAAAATAGAACAAAACATTAAAAAGATGAGGTGCGTAAATGTCTTTATTGTTGTGGGCCCGTAGCTCAGCTGGATATAAAGTAAAATTATTTTTTGCTTGACCAGAAAGAGCACTAGGCTTCTAACCTAGGGGTCGAGGGTTCGAATCCCTTCGGGCTCGCCAACAAACTTTTCTTTCGGACTTTTTGTATTGGGTCAATTGTTTTTTTTTGAGTCCTAAAAAGTTTAATCAAAAATTAAATTTTTGATAACGCGAAATTAAATATTATTTTTTTATCTTAACTGCTGTTCCGTATGCGAGCATTTCAGACGCACCCGCCATTACCATTGAAGTTGTAAATTGAACGCCGATAATTGCATCTGCTCCCGGTTTTACTGCTTCATTAACGAACCGGTTTTAAGAAGTAATAAAACCCATAAAGCTGCTTGTTAAATGAATCCGAAAAACAACTTCGAAAAAGTTGGTATGGTGCAAAAATCCATAAAAGTAACTTAAATTATGATATCTTAAAAATTCTTTTGAACCAATTTATAATATTCATTATATTTTCTAAACCTTAACAATCACTATCTTTTAATACCTTGATAAACAATAATATTTATGATGGATTTCGGACAAATACTTATGTTGACCATTACATTTCTCTTAAGCCTGCTTTATCCTGTCTTACCCGATGGTCCTGTGGTTGAAAGTGACACACAGATAAATGTTTATTTCTGCCCCGATGATTTGTGCGGTAAGCGAATGACAGAACTGATAGAAAGCTCCAATGAATCTGTTGACTGTGCGCTTTATGATATTGAGCTTAAAAATGTGATATCTGCACTTGATAGCAAAAATTACAGACTTGTTGTTGACAAAAAAAATATAAAAGATATTGACGAACTCAGCTATGTCAAAAATGATAAGACATGGCAACTGATGCACAACAAGTTCTGCGTAATAGACAAAAAAATAACAATCACAGGCTCTTTTAATCCTACGGTACGGGGAAATACTAAGAATAATAATAATATTGTCATCATAAGATCACGATATATATCTAAAAATTATCTTGACGAATTTGAGGAACTTTATGACGGGGTGTTTAGTTCGGGAGATAATACAAGATATCCTGTGGTTTCTCTTGATGGCATTATGGTTGAAAATTATTTCTGTCCTGAAGACTTATGCGGAAACCATGTGATTGATGCAATTATGCAGGCAAACAAGAGCGTGGATTTTATGACATTCAGCTTTACACATGACGGCATTGGTGAGGCGCTCATCGACAAGCATAATGACGGCATTATAATACGAGGGGTTTTTGAAAAATTCCAGAACAATAAATGGTGTGAATATAATAAACTAAAAGATGAGGGAATAAATATTGCGTGGGACGGCAACAAGTACAATATGCATAATAAGGTGTTCATTATCGATGATTCAATTGTTATCACCGGCTCTTTCAACCCTTCAAAATCAGGTGATGAAAAAAATGATGAGAACATCCTGATAATCCATGATGCACAAATTGCCAAAGAGTATAAGAGGGAATTTGAGATGATATGGAAGTCTGCAATTGGTGGTGATATGACTTAAAGGTGTTTTTTTTGTTTTTTTAAGAAAAATAATTGAGGTTCTTGAATAAAGCTTAACTTATACAGAACCGTTTAATTCTTTGAATTAAACAATGATTTGCGTTAAGAAAATTTCGGATTTATAATATAGCAGTTAAAAATCTATAACTTGATATTACTACGAAGCAAACTGTATGTTTTTAAATCAAAAAGTCACAGAAAATAGAAACGTTTATAGGGTTTTGCATAGAAATTAATTATATGATATATAAACCGAAAACAATAGAACCACTACAGGCTATAAGTGAAATAATCGATAAACATGTATCTATAATATTACAACATCAGGATCCTGACGGATCGTTTCCGGCAACAGGTCAAGACCGGTATGTGTATTCACCATATGTGTGGCCCAGGGATTCTTCACTGATTGCATTGGGTCTCGTTTACAAATTACCTAGTGCTTCAGGAGAGGATTATAAAATATTGACAGATGCTATCGAAAAAAATTTTGTATGGTGGTTTGATAGAATAAATGATGAAAAAGAAAATTTAAACTATCTCATCTCAACAGATTCAATATCAGTGACTGAATTTCATAAAAAAGCGTTGCCTGCAAGATTCACCAAAGAGGGCTTGCGTGAACAAGAATCAGAATTACCTGATGCGAATTGGCCTAATGTTCAGCTTGACGGATATGGAACATTACTCGCCGTTTTTGGTGAATATATTAAACAAACTAACAAAATGGACTTAGCCGGGGATTATGAGGATGAGATTTCACTGCTTACTTCATACTTATCAAAATTTGCAACTTTTCCAAATTATGACATGTGGGAAGACACTAGATTTTGGGGTGAAAATGGTTGTCTTCATGCATCAACACTTGCTTGTGTGTATGCCGGTTTATCAGCAGTAAATGAAATGAACCTGGATGGTATTCCTTGCCAAAAAACTAATTTATCAAGTCTCGAATCATTTGTGAGAAAAAATTTTATAAACGAACAAGGAGAACTTGTTAAATACATCCAAAAAAGTAATGATGGTAAGACTTATTTTATTCCTGAAGATCCAGAAAATCATGTTGATTCAAGCATGCTTCTATTATCATCTCCTTTTGATGGTTGTATGTATTCTCCTGACGACCCTTTGATGAACAATATCAGTAAAAGAGTTGAAATATATTTAAATGAAGATGGTGGCGTAAAAAGATACCCGGGAGATGAGTTTTATGGTGGGGGGACATGGCCTCTGCTTTCCGCACTTCAAGGCATCCATCATTTACGTGAAGGAAATGTATTTGGAGCCTTAAAAAATTATGAATGGATATTACAGACGCAAGACGCTGATTCTCATCTTACTGAACAAGTAGCTAATCTTAACCATGAAAAATGTGATGATTGGCGCAATACGTGGGGAGAACCAGCATCGCCGTTACTTATGGGGCACGGCATCACAATAATTTTTTTAAAAGAACTTGAAAAATATTTACGAGAAAATAATATTCAACTACAACCTTTTTTAACAATAACATAAAAGTATCTTACATAAGTTTCGGCAAATTAATTGTTTAATTCAAGAACATTAAGGCAAATAAAAAATTATATATAACTTTTGTAGCTTTTGAAATTTTTGTAGAAGACAAAAGTTTGACTAGTGAATCGAATAAAAAATTATAAGAGGACGCGTTAATACTAAATTAAACTTATTTTATTAATAACACGGAAGATATTGTTTGGTTCTGTTTTGCAAACACCTTGTTTATAAAACCGTATTTTCTTAGCAAACCAGGATTAGTTTTTTCATAAAATACTTCCCGTATGCCATCGGAAGTTCTACATATTACTTTAGTACCTTTTATTGTTTCATTCCATATGTTCTGCAATATTTTGTCTTTAGGTTTAGCTAAGAGCGCAATTATAATCACGGAATATTTATTTTCAGAGATATCTTCTCCTTTTCCATTATAAATTTTAATTTTATCTACGAGCGATAATTTTTCTATCACTTTTTTAGATACATTCGCGTATTTTTTATTTTTGTCATAACAGTTTACAGAACATTTTGTAAACATACTCAAAAGTATGGCCGTTATTGGAAAAGGTCCACTGCCGATGAAAAGTACTTTATCTTTTTTTGTAATTTTTGCCAGATTTTTTTCATTTGTTATTAGTTCAGCGAATCGATTGTATAGTAAATAATCTCTAAGCTCTCTTCTGCCGTTCAGAAAGTCATTTGCAAATTCTTCTTCTAAATTTGTTTCAAATACATCATAGAAATGTTGTAGTATAGGCAATGTCCTTTTAAATTCATCATTACTTAATAGGATGTTCTCTTCATTTATGGTTAATTTTTCTTTCAAAATGAATGATTCTAATTCGAGTATTTTTGATTTAATCAATGCTTGATTAGATGTATTTTTTTTCAGGGAATTACTAATTTCGAATATTTTTCGCATTAATTTATCTGTCTTCGTTGTTTTCATATGGATTACAGTTACTATTAATCAATCTACTTATAAAAACATTCGTTTGGACGTGTGTCCTCGCGATTGAACTTAACTATTGGGATTTTGAGAAGTTTTCGGCTTGTCGAAAATTTGGGCGAGTCATCGCAACGAGCCTTAAAGCCCTTTGTTATATTCTCAAAAGGCAAGTACGATATGTTGTAGTTGCATTAGGTTACACTATTTACTAATCTTAACTGCTGTTCCGTATGCAAGCATTTCCGAAGCCCCTGCCATTACCATTGATGTTGTAAATCGAACGCCGATAATTGCATCTGCTTTTAAATTTATTGCTTCGTTAACCATTCTATTGTATGCTTCATCTCTTGAATTTTGTGTCATTTCCGTGTATGTTTTAACTTCTCCACCCACAATATTCTTTAATCCTGCTCCAATATCTCTTCCGATGTTTCTTGCTCTTACCGTGTTGCCTTTGGCAACTCCTAAAATTTGAATTATCTTTTTTCCGGGTATGTCTGTTCCGGTTGTAACAATTATATCTGCCATATTATTTTTCACCCTTTTTTGATTTTATTTTTTCAATATCGTCTTCTTTTTTATTTAAAAAAATGACAATTCCGATGACAATAAATAAAAGTCCATAAGTTGATAGTATGTAGTTTGGATATCCACCATTCAATATTATTAACCCTAAAAGAATTGCAATAATTCCGGTTATTGTTCTGCTTTGGGTGTTCATACATATAATATGGAAAACAGCATATATAAATTTAAGTTGAATGGCTTAATGCGTGATTGAAAATACAACTAATATTATAGAAATAAGTATGTAGACAATGCCCATATAAAAATAAACTTTTCTTTCATCTTTGATTCTGTTTTTCATGTGAAATTTTTCAAGCATATGATTCTTAAAATTATTGAATTGTTTTCGAAAAAGAATTGACATTAAGCCAGCAACTAAAAAAATACCGGATCTAATTGCCATTAAAGTATCCATGTTTTATTTTAATTAATTTGTCTATATAAATATGTTCAAAATGCGCTGATTTTTATAGAATATAACATTTGGATTCTGAGAAGTTCGGCTTTGCCGAATTTGGATGGAAAAATCTGCACGATTTTTGGAACCGTTAAATTCCTACCGATAAGAAAAAGATAATTATTTTTTTGAATAAATAATATATTCTATAATTAATGTATATAAAGGAAATAAAATACTCAAAACAAGAGACGTATCTCTTCCTATATTAGTTATTCCCAAAATGAAGAATACAATCAATCCTAAAGTGATTGCTTGTAAAATTCCAAAAATGTAAAAAATATTTTTGTTTTGCATATTATTATATGTTTTAATTATGTATATAAAACTTTCTAATTTTTTACAATAAACCACATAAAAACCACATTTTTACCGAATGATTATATTATAAGCTTTGTTAAATAATGAATTGTATGAGAATCATGTTTGGTGAAAAGAACAGATGAAAATATATTTCGCAAGCCAATCTTTTTATCCATATATCTGCGGTGTTTCTACACACCTTCTTAATCTTGAAAAAGAAATGGTGAAAAAAGGCAATGAAGTTGTCGGAGTTCATCTAAGACATGCAGGAGAGCCAAATACAGATGAAATAAAAGGCATTAAAATACATCGAGTTCCAAAAGAACCCATAGATGCAAAAATCATAGAAGGATTCAGCAGATTTAAAGAAGCCATATACCGAGAATGCCACTGCAATGCCAAGACATTTACCAAACCATATTATCAAATAGACGGTTATGAAGAATTCAATAAAGTTAATGAATATTTCGGCAAAGAACTTGAAAACATACTCAAACATAATCCTGCCACCATAGTGCATATTCACGATTTCCAGCTCCTGTTTACATACAAGTATGTACCTCGCGGAACACCGCTCATAATCACATGGCATATACCATTTAACAAAAATATGTCAAAAAGACTAAGTGAATTTCTTATAAAACACCTCAATGAATATGATAAAGTTGTATTCTTGACCCAAGATTATATTGATGCCGCCATAGATTTAGGACTTCAAAAAGAAAAAGCAGAATTGATTCCACCAATAACAAACACTAACTTTTTTCGTGTTCTGGACATAGACAAAAATACAGTTAAATCAGGATATAAAATACCACAAGACTCAAAAGTGATATTGTGTGTCCAACGATTGGACTATAAATCCGGCCATAGCCAGCTTATCCGTGCATTTCCAAAAATAAAAAAAGAAATACCTACGGCTAAACTTATTTTTGTCAGCGACAAATCAATGAGCAATAAAAATCAAAAACAAAAGAATACTATCAAACAGGTACTGCAACTGATTAAAGAACTTAAGCTTGAAAAAGACATAATATTTACAGGAGACATAGACGATCAAAGTCTTCTTGAATTATATAATACATCCGATCTTGTAGCTCTATGCTCAAAAAATGAAGGTTTCGGGCTTTCCATAACAGAAGCTATGGCATGCGGAAATCCTATTGTCGGCACAAATGCCGGGGGAATTCCGATACAAGTAAAAGATGGCATAAACGGTTACTTGGTCAATGTCGAAGATATAGATACAACATCAAAACAAATAATAAAAATTCTTTCAGACAGCAAACTGCGAAAAAAAATGTCTAAAAAGGCATTGGAATTTGTAGAAAAATATTTCAATATCGATAAAGGCATAGAAAAACATCTCATTTTATACAACAAAGTAAAAAAAGAAAAAGATGAAATGCATCGCATAGAACATTTTGACACTACAAACATCATGGCAATAATAACAGATTATGAGCTGACAATCACAGATAAAATGCCGGGTGATGAATTTAACGAAACAGACATTGACCGGGATCTGTTGAGAAATATGAAAAAACTCAACATTGATTTAATACTTACAACAGGGAGAAACATTCATTATGTAAAAAAAATGTGCAAAAAATTCACAAAATGGCGCTGCATAGTGGCTGAAAATGGCGCAGTCATATATTTTCCTTCAACAAAAAAAACAATTACAATAAATACATATTATATGACGAGAGCAAAAAAAATAATAAAAAACCTCGAACTCCCGGGCGCAAAAACAGGCAAGGTAATGGCAAGTATAAGAGCTGCAGACGAACAGTTCATAAAAGAAAAACTGGGCAAACTAAATGAAAAGGTAAGTTTCATCAAAAATGCCAATGAAATAATGATTCTTCCCTCAGATGTTGATAAAGGTATGGGATTAAGAATTGCAATGAGATACTTAAACATAGATATGGATAAAACCATAATAATCGGAAATAAAGAAAACAGTCATAGCATGTTTATGAACCCGGGCATTAAGATAGCACTCTTTAATGCAACCGAAAAACTAAAAAAACTTGCAAACTATGTGACAAAAAAACCTTCAACAAATGGTGTGCGTGAGATAATAGATTCTATGAAAAGATAATATGCCTGAATGCATAAATAGATTATAATGAAATAATCTATTGTTCAAAACTTTTTAAACATAAAACTACAATTCATAATTATGACTAAACAAATATTGGAATTATTAAAAGCAAGCAGAAAAGTTATAGCAGATTGTTCCCTGCCAAACGGTGCAATTGTTGCTTCAAATTCCGCTAAATTGCATACCCACAAAGAAGCAAAAAACTATAACTTTGTCTGGCCTAGGGATGCTTCATACGCCTGTGTTGCGGCAAATATGCTTGGATTGGATATCCATGAAAAATTTTTTAAATGGTGCACTAAAGCAGAAGGCTGGGAAAAAACAGGTTTATTTTACCAGTATTATTATACTGACGGCAGAAAAGCATGTTTTCATTTTCAACCCGACCAAACCGCATGCGTTTTGATGGCGATATATAATTATTATAAAAAGGATAAAAATAAATGCATGAAATTTGAAAAACTTATCACAAATTCGGCAAACGGTTTATGCAGGATATGGGATAAAACACATTTTAAGTTGGTAACTCAGGATTTATGGGAAGAGCGACTTTGTTTTCCTGATCTTAACGATAATTTTACTTATTCTCTTGCTGTTTGCTCTAAAGGCTTATCTTATGCAAATGAATTGATTCCAAACAAAAAGTGGTCCAAAACTTCAGATGAGATGCGAATGGTTTTATTGAACAATTTTGACGATTATTTTTATCGTTCTTTTGGAAAGCTAAATGATAAACAACTTGATGCTTCATTGCTTGGTCTGGTATGGCCTTCCAGAATTATAAATGCAGACGATGAAATTATGAAAAAAACAATGAGTCTTATTGAAAAAAGACTTACTAAAAATTTAGGCATTTACAGATATGAAAATGATGTATATGATGGATGGATGTATCAAAAAACTACTCATCGCAAAAAAGGTGCGGGCTATTGGCCACTTCTTAATTTTTGGATGAGCATTTGCTGGATGGAACGAAACAATAAGACTAAGGCATTAAAATATTACAACAAGGTTCTTGAGGATATAAAAAATAAAAAATTCATCCCGGAACAGATTTTTGACAATAACATCCAGATAGCTGTTTCCCCGCTTTTATGGTCTCATTCCATGTTTATTATTGCGTCCAAAAAGTTAGGGTATATACAATGAGTGCAGATCTTGGCGTATGACTTTTGGCGTTATGAAAATTTAAAGTCTCAAAAGGACGCACCTGTAAGGCTGATTTTTAAATTGAATATAACTTTTGGGATTTAACGAAGTTTTTGGCGTAGCCCGATTTGGATGGAGCGTAGCGAAATCGTATATGTGCTGTTATATTCTCATCTGAAAGATGACGAGGAGCGAAGCGATGAAGAGTTGCGAGACTCGGCTACCTAATAGACACATCTCATCCAAGTTACGGTTCCATTATAGAGAATTATCATAGGAACACCATATTTATCTACTCTACTAACACTATGTGCAGGATAGTCCAATTTTTTGATTTCATATTCTTTATTTTCCATAACACACCCTAGTTGATATTGATTATTAGGACATTTTGGCAAATTATCCTTAATTTTTATAGCCTTTTCTATGGTATCCACTGGTAACAAAGTAGGGTCTGTTTCTTGATAAATAGTAAATGTTTCGCATCTTGTAATACTTTTATCCTCACTCTTTTCTGTCTCATTATTTTGGATACATCCGCTAATCAAGACAATTCCAATTACAAATATTCCTATCAAAATTAAGTTTCTAAATGTCATAATAAAATTATGTAGAGTTGTTTAAATAAATCTTACTATACCGAGCCGAGCAATTGAACATAACATATGCGATTAACCGAAGTCGGCGAAGCCGATTTGGACGGAGAAGTCTGCAAGACTTCGTAGTCGGTTAATCGCTGTTAGTTGCGTCTTTTCGCAGAAAAGACCGAGAGATAGTGCAATGATTTTTGCGAAGCAAAAAATCTCGAAGAGTTTAGTTTAAGTTTATATCAATTCGACCGA
>WSZW01000019.1 GCA_013139905.1 archaeon | reverse complement strand
AAATATTTGCATTAATTGCATTTTTTTCATATAAATAAGGTATAAAAAGAAGTTTTGTGTAATAAATATTGATAAATAGTTGAATTTAATTGCGTAGTACTTAAAGTTTTAAGTATTTTATCACATCCTAGTCTAACCCCCCACCCCAACAACCAAAAAACTAACATCCCCGCAAAAACAAATTCTATCCAATGAATCGCGTAAAAACTATTCTGGCGTTCGGACTATTGCTAATCCTACTTATCGCCGGTTGCACAGAGCAATAAATCTACAGATTTTAATTATGGCGAATACGCCACAATTAGAACTCAAGCAAACTTAAAACTCGTATTTTCTATCGGCACGCTGTACTAAATACACATATAAACCCATAAAAATAACCAGTTTATTTAGGATAAATTACAAAAGCGAAAAAACAGAACCCTAATATCTAAATATTACGCTCCGGATATTTTATGTGTGGGGATATTGATAATCTAAGAATTTATTCTATTTTTTTGTATGACTCAAAAGAATAGATGACTTTATGTGTTTTCTTTGAGATATCAATTAAAAATAAAAATTAAATATCTATTTGCTTTTCATATCTTAAAATATGACTATAATGTTCGATAATGTCATTATCAATTTCAGCTATATCTTCGGGGGTCATATTTAGAAAAATTAATCTTCCATTACAATTACCTACTGCCTCTTTCTTAGAATTATATTTTATAATATTTTTACCTTCTTCTAAAATCATAACGATGCTGCCTTTATTCTCAGAAGTATATATATTTTGTATGGAGTGGACAACTGAATTCATATTAGCAATTGGTATGTTTTCTAAAAATACTTTTGCATTTGTACTCCTTTTTGTAGAATCTACTAGCTCATATCCGCATTCTTCAAATGCTGATTCTATGTATATATCTAAATTCATGGTATTAAGTGTAGGATTTGTCAAGTCAATATATCTGTGTGCGATTGTCATGTGCTTTTATTTGTCTTAAAACTATATATATCTTTGCGAATTTGACTACTTAGTAGTATTTAAATAGAATAAACCTCAAATTTTTGTAGAATTTTTTTTCACCCCCCAAAAAGCCCTTTGCTCCTAAGCTTCCTGTGGTAAGTAACCGCGAATCTATGCGCCTCATCCCTAATCCTTTGCATCAAATAAAGCCCTTGGCTCTCCCTATCCAAAATAACCGGATGCTCGCGTTCTGGCAAAAATATCTCTTCTTCTCTTTTAGCAAGAGAACAAAGAGGAATTGAAAGATTCAGCTCATCTAAAACTTCAAGAGCAACCCCTAGCTGTCCTTTACCGCCATCAACCAATATCAAGTCCGGCTTAGTCAATCCTTCTTTCAAAACGCGCGTATAACGCCGTTTAATGACTTCCTTCATCATTGAAAAATCATCCTGGCCTTTAACCGTTTTAATCTTAAATTTTCTATACTCGCGATTAGCTGGATGCCCATCAATAAAGACCACCATTGAGCCAACAGAATTAGTTCCTTGAATTGTTGAAATATCAAACGCCTCGATTCGTTTAGGCATTGTAGAAAGGCCCAATTTATCCTGCAATTGCAAAAGCGCGGAATTAACCTTAACATGCTTTATCTTGTACTGTTCCAATGAAATGCAAGCATTCTTAGAAACCATATCAACAAGCTTTTTTAGCTCTCCTTTTTTTGGAACTTTAATTTTAATTTTTTTATCATAAATATCAAAAAGCCATTGTTCTATAGCATTAACATCATCTATATTCTCAGCAATAATAATCTCATTAGGCATTGATTTTTGACCGGAATAAAACTGCTTTACAAATGATGTTAAAACATCCACCGTAGATTCTTTCAAATCAAACACATAATTTTTGTTCCCGGTAACAACTCCGCCACGAACAAAGAATATGGAAATATTAATCTTATCAGAATCCGCGAAATATCCAATAACATCCCTATTTTTATCCGCAGCAGAAACAATTTTTTGCCGTGAGCGAAAAGCATCAATTTTTTTAATCTGGTCGCGAAACATAGCCGCCCGTTCAAACAAATGATTCGAAGATGCATTTTTCATACGAGTAGACAAAACATCAATAAGCGTATCACTTTTTCCTTCAAGAAAGTTAAGTGCATCTAACACAAGCAAATCATATTCTTTTTTAGTAATTTCGCCCGAACAAGGAGCAAAACATCGCCCCAACTCGTACAAAAGACACGGTTTTCGCTTAGGAAGTTTGGCGGGATTGCCGGGGCAATCCCGTATCTTAAATGTAGCATTTATCGTTCGTATAAGAGAAAGAACAGAAGACGTATAAGGCCCAAAATATTTAGACCCTTTTTTGTAAGAAACGCGTCTTGCCAACAAAACTCGCGGGTATTCATCCTCGAGCGTAACTCTGATATATGGATACGCCTTGTCATCCTTCAAATCAATATTATATTTCGGCTTAATTTTTTTTATCATCGAATTTTCAAGAACCAACGCCTCAATCTCAGAATCCGTAATCATAAATTCAATGTTTTTGACATGCGATGCCATTACCGACACCTTGATACCTTTCGCAGTCTTATCAAAATAAGACTTCACGCGCTTTTTCAAATTCTTGGCCTTGCCTATATAGATTATTTTGTCATCCTTATCTTTCATAAGATAAACGCCCGAGTTTGACGGCAGATTTTTAAGAATTTCTAAGAGCATATTTTAACTTAACATTAATATATATTAAATATATTTAAGACTCATAAAATTTGTCAAGTGCAAATACATTTATAAATTGTTGTGCTAAATTATTCTAAAAGCAGATATATAGGTGATATTTAATGCCATTACGAGGATTTCTACATAGAGTAAGAAAAGAAGAACTACCAGCAGACGACATAGATTACATAGAACTTGACGGTACAGAAACCGTAGGTGACGGAAGTCAAAAAATAAGAATCGCAACCCTAAATGAGTTTGCAGATACAGAAATGATTCAACAAATGTTAAGAGAAGGAAGCATTGTTTTCGTTAAAATAAGAGCACTAAAAGAAAAAGACATGACTGAACTTAAAAGATCTGTTGACAGATTACGAAAAACATGCGTTGCTCTTGAAGGCGACATTGCAGGTATCGATGAAGATTATCTTGTAATAACTCCAAACGGCGTTCGCGTCCACAGAGGTTAATTCTTTAACATTTTAAGCGTCTCAAAATAATGAGGCGCAAACATTTATTCTAATTCTAATATATAACATATCACAACTAAATATTACTATGCTTAAATTACTAAAATCTGACCTTGACAACTTAAAAGACTCTAAAAGAGCAGAAATATACGCACGATTTTTTAAAACCAAAAAAGGCGAATACGGCGAGGGCGACACATTTTTAGGAATAACAGTTCCAAATCAAAGAAAAGTGGCAAAAAATTACACAAACTTATCGCTAGAGGATATACAATTTCTTCTTTTAAGCAACATACACGAATATCGGCTCACCGCATTAATAATTCTTATGGACAAATATAAAAAAGCAAATGATAACGACAAAAAAAAGATATTTGATTTATACATTAAAAATACTAAAAACATAAATAATTGGGACTTAGTCGACATTTCAGCACCGCACATCTTAGGTGACTATCTTTTAGATAAAGACCGAAAAATCCTATACACATTCGCAAAATCAGAAAACCTCTGGAAAAAAAGAATAGCCATATTATCGACATTTACATTTATCAGAAACAACGACTTTAAAGACACAATTAACATTTCAGAAATATTTCTAAACGACACTCACGACCTAATACACAAAGCAGTCGGCTGGAGCTTAAGAGAATTAGGTAAGAAAAACCAACCAATAGAAGAAGAATTCTTAAAAAAACACTATAAAACTATGCCAAGAACAATGCTCAGATACGCAATCGAAAGATTCGACGAAGACAAAAGACAATATTATTTGAATAAATAACAACTTTAACGGTTGTATTTTATATTAACTAAATTCGTGTTTGGTATTAAATCACTTACAGAAGTTATTGGTTTAGATAAATCTACCTCTATATGAGTGCCGGTATCAGGTTCAACAGAACCATAACTAGTAGAATGTATTATTTGGTCTCCTATACAGGCTACATCGAAACCGTCATATAAGAAATCGGGGTGTATTAGATTTACTGGTGTATGGCCACTCACAAGAACTTTTGAATTATTCATTTGCCTTAAAAAGTCAGAAATATCTTGATTCGTATAATCTCCAGCATATATTTTTCCATTTACATCTGGTGCATTTGGTCTCCCCCAAGTTATTTCTTGAATTACACCAAGTTCTTTAGCCATTATATTTTCTGGACTATTTAGACTTTGCGATGGACCCGCATGCGTTGCAACAAGTCCATTTTTAGTTAAAATTGCAATTGGAAGTTGTTCTAAATAGTTTGCAATAACAGAATCAATACGTTTAATAAAATTAAAGTTTTTGATATGGTTATCACTTTTATTTAAAAATATCATCGATTTAATACTGTTTATGTCATCAGAAAAATAATTTCTAGTTAAAAATTGTGTTAATTCCGCGTATGTGCGAATAGTTTCATCTTCATGATTTCCCAGGCCATATATAAATCGATTACCATTTTCGAAAGATTGTATTTCTCTTATTTTTTTGATAATTTTGGTATCTCCATTTTTTTGTGCAAATTTATCGTCTGGTTTTATGTCGACTATATCACCATTAAGAAAAACATATATATCTTTATCGTCTTGTATATCATCAACAACACCGGTTTTGGAAAGCCATTTATTAAAATCAGTATATCTTGCATGAAAATCAGAAGCAATATATAATTTGCCGGTATTTGGCAGTACTACTAAACCTCCATATTGTTGAAATTTATTTGGATAGTTGTTATGTTGTTTTAACATAGTAGTAATACTTCGCAAAATAAGTATAAAAAGTTATTTAAATTATAAATAAATTTTAATCATCTACTCTTGGCGCCAGAATATACGAAATAGACACAACATCTTTTTCCTGAAAAGTTACTTTAAGCGGATAATCAGTTCCAAACTGTATCTTTACTGTTTTTGAAAGTTTAGCACCTTTTTCCATTTTTTTTAAGTATTCTAAAGAATATTTTGCCTTAGCATCGTCACCCTTTGTAGCGATTCCAATAACTCCGTCAGTTCCACTCTTAACCGTCATTTGAGTATCGGACATATCGCCCTCTGCAAGCATTTGAAATTCAGTCGCGGTCGTGCTTAAAATCATAGTATCTGTAATTATGGATGCATCAGCAATACCGTCAGAAAAAATATCTGTTGTTATTTCAACAGTTGATGGGAATTCAAGGTTCATTTCAGGAACCTCTGCTTTTTCTAAATCAAGAAGTGGAATCGTAAATTTTCTGATTGAAATTCCTTCCAGATTTATTTTTAATTTATTTGTTGTATCATCAAGCTCAAATATAACTTTGTCAGTTGACTTTGCCCGTCTTAAAACACCCATAATATTATCAAGACTAAGATTTATTTCTGTGTCTTTATCGACTTTGTATGTTTCAAAAGCAGTTGCCATGAATTTAAAATCAACAAGTGTTACCATAGTAGGATCAGTTGCCGTAAAGAATAATCCTTCTTTTTTTGCCATAAAACTACCTTCAGATATTAATTCTGATATGGCGGTTAATGCATCTTTGAATTTAGAAATATTATCAATTGTTGCTTTAAACATAAAATTACCTTTATCTTTGAAATATAAACTCTATTTTAACTCGTAAATTTAAAAAGATTAATCATTTTTTATTGCATTATTAACTTTGCGATAAAGTTTAAGATTTATTCCCTCTAATTTATTTACAAAATCCGCCCGCAATTCAAAACTCTCTTCTGTTTTTAATACTCTGCCAATCACTTGAACGGGTGTTTTTTCAGTTAATGAATTGCTTGCAGATTTATCTGCGATAATTTTTAGGGCACCGGTAGTATCGTCAAGAATAAATCCGTAATCTTCTTTACTTACAATACTGCCAATTACTCGTATTTTATTAATCGTACCATCATTTATATCGGATATACTTGTTTCTGCAGCCGGTAGTTGTATTTGTTTCATGACAACACATTCAAACGCGAAATTTAAATATGTTTGTAAAATTATTCAAACAAAATATTAACTGTATTCGCGCCAAGTTTTCTTACATTTTAGACATCTATAGAATCTTGTTTCCGGCTCATCTGAAGATCGAGTCTGTCTTGTCCACCAACCGGCTTCCATATGGCCGCATTCCGGACATTCCATAGTAGTTACCGGAAGTGTTAATGCATCACTTTCGTTAACAACAATTGTATCTTTTATACTATGATTTATTTTTTCAGTGATTTTAAATGATCCACATTTATTTATTTCTGCTGTTTTACCACATTTAGAACATTCAAGAACTACACCGGTTTTATGTTTTACCGGACTCATTAAAGTACCGCAACTTTCACATAATTTCATATAAAATCACCTTGGGAATGTATTAAAATTTTAAATCATTGCACACATAATTTTATATATATTGTGTGTATTTAAGTGAAAAATAAGAAAATAGACGTTAATTATCATAATAATATAACAAAAAACATCTAAAAATAATCACAATTTAGGTATTATCCCTACGCGCTCCAACATGAACCAAATAGAAAGCCCGAGCACAATAAATGCTGCAATACCTATATTTGAGCTCATTTCAGCACCAAATATCCATATAGCAAGAACTTTATAACACAAATAAATAGACAATATATCTTTTATCGGACCTCGAAACGCCATAGTTCAATTATGAGTTTTACGTTTTATATAATTATATATACCCTAAAATTTAAAACATAACTATGAAACAATATCCTGAACCCGTTGTTGGTCCATTAATGTTTAATGACAATAATGAAATATTCTTAATCAAATCTCCAAAATTTGGCGGTCTGTACATAGTTCCCGGCGGTCATATTGAACTTGGAGAAACCATGCAAGAAGCATTAAAAAGAGAAATAAAAGAAGAAACAAACTTGGAAATAAAAGACATTGAATTTTTCATGGTGCAAGAAGGAATAAATAAACAACAAACAGGTTCAAACGACGAAAAACATTTCATATTTATCGATTTTTTATGCAAAGCAAAAACATTTGACGTAGTATTAGAAAAAAGAGAGGCAGAATCCTATATATGGATAACTCCAAAAAAAGCACTAGACTTAAACATAAACCCAAGCACGCGGGTTTTTATTGAAGAATACATAAAGAGGAAAAAGTTATGATTTCAAACAAATTAATCACAGATTCGTGGAATCGAAATTACGATAGGATTGCAAGAAAAAATCGGAAAATCAAAAACGCGAATGTTTTTATCGGATTTAATGCAAATATTGATTCTGTCATCTATGTAGACAATTCATTTGAAAAAATATTAGTTGAAAATGGAATCACAAAACTACCTGATAATTACACCGCACCTCAAAAAATAGAAACAAAAAAAGAATTTTTAGAAGTATTATTGTACAGCGTAACTATGTCAAAAGAAATGGAACTTATAACATCCAATAAAAAACTTGAGAACTGGATTGAAAATACATTCAACATAAATGAAAATCGAATCGGGGGGCAGGCAGGCATAATGTCTAAATTTTTAGATTCTATTGGATGCAGAGTTGTTTTTTCAACACCAAAATTATCTGATAAAATGGCAAATTTGATGCCTAAAGACATATTAATACCTACAAAAGAAGGGATTGTAAGATTAAATAAAGCAACAAAATCAGAAGACACTAAAGCAAATTATATATTTGAATATAAATCCGGTCTTTCAATACTAAACAAACAAACAAAGCATTCAGATCGTTTTATTTTGGCAACAAGACCCAAAGGAATCGAACCTAGATTTCATGAATCAACAACAATTAAATTCTTGTCATTTTTTGAACGAATAGATCGTGCAATAATTTCCGGATTTCATGCAATTAAAGCAGAAAACAAACAAGAATTTGAAAAATCACATATTCAAATCGAAAAAATAAAAAAAGCAAATCCGGATTTAAAACTTCATGTAGAGGATGCATATATTATCGACTCTAGAGTATCTGAAGAATTATTAAATATTATAGTAACTCATATTCATAGTTTGGGTTTAAACGAAGTAGAACTTGAAAATACACTTTTATTTATGCATAAAAACAAACTTTCAAATGCAATCAAAAAAAGTAACTATTCTCTATTTGAATGTTATATAGGGGCGTTATCATTGTACAAAAAAATGAAATTAGAGCGCATAAATATGCACACATACAATTATTGCTTAATTATACTATCAAAAAATTACGGTACCGGTCCAGAAAAAATGCGCGACGGACTCTTATTTTCAATTCTTTGCGCATCTGCAAAAGCATCATATGGCGTAGTATCATCTATTGAAGATATAAAAAAAGTTAAAACTAATCTAAACATGGCAGGCATAAAAGATATAAAACGAATTCATAAAGAATTAGGTATTTGCGATGGATTTTTAGAAACAGGAATTTGTGATATGGGTGATCACTTTTTAATTGCAGTTCCTACAAAAATATCAAATACTCTAAAAAGTACAGTCGGTCTTGGCGATGTTGTTTCATCAAGCGCGTTTGTGTATGATATTCTTTAAATTTAATATCTTAAAAATTTTCAATCCTGCAACCAAAAACCAAACCGCATTTAATACTATAAACGGTATGCTGTTAGTCTCATACGCATAATACAATAAAAGCAAAGACCCAAGAGAATTAATCCCGTTATATTCTATTGTTTCCGTATTAATCGATCCATTTTTTTCATTCAAAATAAATGCAAATAATATTAGCACCATGCCAATAATTCCTAAACTTAGTGCGTCAATCATAAAACAATATTGGCGCTAAAGTTATTTAAATAAATTTTAGAAATAATATAAATTTATGAATCTCTGCTGTTTATATCCATTACAATTTGATCATCAGAACAATTTTTACAAAGCCAACGATTATCAACCTTTACCAAATCCGAAGTTTCGTTGCCACAATCAGCACATATAGTTTCATTAGTAGTTTGTTCGTCCATATTTGGAAATTCATCCATTAAAGCTTTTTGTGTAAATATCTCGATTATTGCCGGGGTTATTTTGATAATGTCTGTTTTAGTTACAATACCGACAATTTCATCATTCAAATCCATAATTAATATTCGCCCAATCCTATTAGCATACATTTTATTTGCAACTTCGTCAATTGTTTCATTTATGTTTGAAATTACAATTTTATGAGTCATAACATTTTTAATTTTTGTCTTTTTTGGATTACGATTAACCGCAACCACTTTTGAAACTATATCTCGTTCCGTTATAATTCCCAAAATCTTATCCTTATCAACTACAACAAGTCCACGTATACTCTTTATTTTCATGATAACTGAAGCATCTAATATAGTCTCATTTTTATCAATAATACTAACCGGGTTAGACATTATTTCCGAGATTTTTGTTTTTTCAGGTATCATATAAATATTATAGTCATAAAAGAATAAATAGTCGTTTTGTTTGTATTAGCACATATAAAAAAATAAAAAACTGACTAAATAAAAACGACATAAAATACATCTTTAAAGTCCTAATTTTTTAGAGCCAATAACCGTTTTATCTTCAGAACAGCTTCTGCAAAGCCAAAGTCCCTGTACATCCACAAGATCTGTATATGCGTTGCCACACTCCTCACAGCGACCATCCATCAGCTTTCTTTCGTGACCAAAAGGCGCTTCTTCAATGATTGCTTTTTCATACAGTACTTCAACCATTGCAGGACACACCTTAGTTATGTCTGTTTTAGTGACAATCCCTACAAGATTTTCGTTTTTGTCTATAATGGGAATTCTGCTTACAGTGTTGGCATACATTTTTTTTGAAATATCTGTAATTGTTTCATCCGGATAGGCGGTTATTATTTTTGGCGCCATTATATCATTTACCGTCATGGTTTGAGGTTTAATATTTTCGGCAACAACTTTATTTACTATATCCCTATTTGTGATTAGTCCTTCGACTTCTTTTTTATGAATTACTATTAGTCCTTCTATGTTTTTCTTTCGCATCATGATTGCTGCGTTTTGTATTGTTTCTGTAGAATCTATAACAAAAACTGGTGTTGACATAATTTCAGATATTTTTGTTTCTTTTGGTAACATAAGTTACTCACCTCCTTCATCAGTTAAGTTATATGTGTTTTCTTTTAGAACATATTTTGCGACTCTCCAACGATTTCTTGTTATGTCGCGCAAATGCTTTTTTTCATTTATTATGAGACGTTCAATACATGAAAGTATTTTACTTGTGCTGTCGATGATGTCCCAGTCGGATTCTCTTGCAACAAAAAGTCCGATATTTGTAAGTGTTTTAAGACGCATACTGTATTTTATAAGTCCGGTTCCCACTTCTTTGTGTTTTCCTTTACCTTTTTGATGATATGTCTTTACATGCAAATCAAAGGAATTAATTGTCAGTATCTTTGAAAGTTTTTTTATGGTTTCTTCAATCATGCGATTGAGTTCTTGTGCTTCAAAATCGCCGATATTTTCGTTGTCAAGTCCGGATATGCGAACATACAATTGTTTTTTTATCTTGAATCCTGCTATGTATGGAATCAGATCTCTATATGTTACTATCCCTACAAAATTGTCGTTTTCTTTAACAATAATGCAATCTGTGTTAATTTTTGCAGCCGCATCAAAACTTTTAGATAATGAATCTTTTGGTTTGCGGATTAAAAAAACATCATTTGCAAATGCAGAAATTGCTGTTTTTTCATCGCCTAAATTTGTGGGCGTATACATAGTAGATTTTACGGTTGATTTCGGCTTGATGCCTATTTTTTGTGGACTGTATTCTCTTGTGACACCATGTTGGCTTTTTGAGTAAAATGCATTTATTGTGTCGTATGAATTTATAATGCCTATCATATCATCATTATCAAAAATGGGAAGTCTGCTTATATCTTTTTCAATCATTATTTTGAAAGCTTTTCCCAGCGTTTCATTGTGGTTTATTGTTATAATACCGGGACTCATGAGGTCCAGTATATTCTTTTTTTGCAGTTCTTCGCTATTAAGTGCTGCTTTTATAATATCACTTTGAGAAACAATTCCTTCAAGCTTGTTGTTTTCAACAACCAGAAGAACTTTGCAATTAAGCCGGTACATGTAATCGGCAATGTCTAAAAATGGTGTTTCTTTATTGATTTTGGGTAGTTTTAATATGTATTTGTTTATTTTTGTTGTTTCGCTGTTGCGTCTTTGAAGCTCTGCAAGTTGTCTATACCCGAAGATGCCAACAACTGAGGATTTGTCTTTTTCAAGAACAACCAGATAATGTAATCGGTTTGCTGCAAGCTTATGTGCTGCAGTGATAATTGTATCATCGGCATGTATGGTTTCAACATTTTTCGTCATTAAGTCTTTTGCAACTATTATAGGCATCATAACCTTATATATATCTTTTAATCAATAAAAATGCTTGTTTTTTTGATAAATTAATCGGGCTTTCGGCAAAACACCCGAACAAATCAAAGCCTATATATACCAAAGTAAAAAAATATTTGATTATGATATCCGAATTTACAAAAACTTCCATAGTGCTATTAAGTGCAGTTATCGTGATGTTGCTAGGCGTTTTAATTATTTATCCTTCTGACTTTACCTCTACGGATAATACGGCAGACCATGTAATCAAAAAATTTAATTCGATTAGCGAAATTGAAACCTTTTTGAAAGAACAAACCCAATCCGGCGGTTTTTGAGGTGGCGGAATGATAATGGAATCAACTATGGGTATGGCCGTTTCAAAAAGTGTATCCCAAGGCGCATCAACAGCATCACCGGAAGCACAAGAAAACACTGATGATTTTTCGACAACTAATATAATATTATGCACAAATATTAATTCCTCAATAACTCCCGTTTTTTCCGAAACACATATAAAGATTTACACGGATACATAAATAATCTGATTCTGGTGGGTTACAATTCTATTAAACCACAACAATTATATGGAATGATTTCAGAAATAATAAACTCTATAAAACTATCAAGGTGATATCTACGGAGACTATGAAAACAGGAACTACTACAGTAGCTATGGTGTGTAAAGACGGCGTTGTTCTTGCTGCAGACCAGAAAGCAACAATGGGACATTTAGTCGCATCCAAAAAAGCAAAAAAAGTACACGAGATAACAGATAAAATGGCAATGACAATTGCAGGTTCTGTTGGAGATGCACAAGCACTTATACGAATACTTCGAGCTGAAATGCAACTATATGAATTACAAGAAAAAAACGGTAGTGTAAAAGCAGCAGCAACACTTTTAGCAAATATTTTGCGCGGTGCATACAAATCATATACTCCGGAAATGGTACAATTGGTTCTTGGTGGATTTGATAAAACCGGAGGTCATTTATACTCTCTAGACGCTGCAGGCGGTCTTTCAGAAGAAGAAGACTATGCATTCAGTGGTTCCGGGTCAGTTATTGCTGTTGGTGTACTGGAAGACGGATACAAAAAAGACATGACAACTAAAGAAGGTGTTAATCTTTTACTGCGCTCAATAAAAGCAGCAAGAGAGCGAGATGTATTTTCCGGCGGACTACTTATGAATGTAGTAGTCATAACCGAAAAAGGTCTTACTTGGATTGAAGAAGACGAAATAAAAAAACTTATCGCTTAAATTTATTGCGCAATTTTTTTGCGCAAAAAATTCTTTTTATATTTATTTATACTCAAATGGACGAAGATTACATGAATCTAGAAGACATAAAAAACAAATTACCCAAAAGCACAGAAATATCTAAAGTACTTTATGAAGGATCAAATATTGTATTCTACACAAAGAGCAAAGATTTTTTCTTAAATGGCTCTAAAGACATAAAAGACTTAGTCTCTGAAATAAAAAAACGAATAACCATTCGACCAGACGCTATGATTTCAATAGATCCAAAATTAGCTAAAGAAAAAATCGAAAAAATAATACCAAAAGAGGCAGAAGTAGACGAAATACTTTTCGAGCCGGAATTTGGTCGTGTTTTAATATTTGCAAAAAAACCAGGACTTGTAATCGGAAAAAATGGTGAAACATTACGCGAAATAAAATCAAAAACATTCTGGGGTCCGGAAATCAGGCGTGTTCCAACATATTCATCAGATATTGTAAATAAAGCAAGAGAAATAGTTCACGAAGAAGCAGCATACAGAAAACAATTTTTAAACAGAATCGGACAGAAAATCCAACTTTCAAAAGGCTCAAAAGAAGGATGGGTAAGAATATCCGCTCTTGGAAGTTTTAGGGAAGTAGGACGTTCATGCATATTATTACAAACAAAACAATCAAAAGTTCTTTTAGACTGCGGTGTTGCCGTGGGTTCATCCAATGGCAATTCAACCCCATATATCGATGCTCCTGAATTTGACATGGATGCATTAGATGCAGTTGTATTATCTCACGCACATTTAGATCACTCAGGTTTCATCCCATATTTATATGAATACGGTTACACTGGCCCACTTTACACAACAAAACCAACAAGAGATTTAATGGCATTATTAACGTTGGATTATATTGACGTATTACAAAGAGAATCCGGAAAAGCACCATACACATCAAAAGGAATAAAAAGCGCCATAAAACACTCAATAACACCGGAATTTGGCGAAGTTTGTGATTTAGCACCCGATATGAGATTAACATTTCAAAACGCAGGACACATACTAGGTTCTGCTCTATCCCACATTCATATTGGTGATGGACTTCATAATTTTTTATACACCGGAGATTTAAAATTCGGACCAACAAAACTTTTAGAACCAGCATACACAAAGTTTTCACGAGTAGAAACAATCCTTATGGAATCAACCTATGGTGGTCCTCAGGATTTTATTCCTGCAAAAAAAGACGCAGATTCAAATTTAATTTCCGCTGTAATTGAAACCATTAAAAGAAAAGGAAAAATAATTATTCCTGCATTTTCCGTTGGTCGTGCGCAAGAAGTAATGGTCGTACTTGCAGAATACGCAAGACGTAATCCTGACTTTAATATTCCTGTCTATCTTGACGGTATGATTTGGGATGCAACAGCAATCCACACAACATATCCCGAATTTTTATCAAGACAATTACAAAGACAAATATTCCACTACAATAATAATCCATTTACATCCAATTTATTCCATGAAGTAAAAAGCCAAAAAGAAAGAAAAGGTGTAATTGATTCCAAAGAACCGGCTATCATAATAACAACATCCGGTATGATTACAGGCGGTCCTATCATGGAATACCTAAAATATCTTTCAGACAATCCTAAAAACATGTTAGTATTTATCGGATATCAGGCACAAGGAACACTTGGTTCCCGTATACAAAAAGGTTGGAGAGACCTACCATTTGCAGACGGAAAAGGCAACACCATGACACTAAAAATGGCTGCTGAAGCCCGAACGGTTGAAGGTTTTTCAGGTCACTCTGATAGAAACCAATTAATAAGTTATATTGGAAACTTATACTCTAAACCAGACCACATAATATTAAATCACGGTGAAGCATCAAAATCCGTAAATCTCGCATCTACATTACACAAGATTTATAGAAAAGAAACAACAGTACCACAGAATTTAGATGCGATACGATTGAAATGAAACACAAAAAATAAAATAATTATATCCTCATCTGCTCAAATATATCTTCCGTATATAGCTTTTTTCAGCGAATTTCATAATTTCATCAGACAATTTTTTGTCAATCTGACCGTTGTTTATTGCGCGTCCAAGATTGAATGTATCTAAAACCATAAATGTATCTAAAATTCCTGCAAACTCAAGTAGACTTTTAATTTCATTTATTTCTTTTGTTGCGTATTTAGTGGGCATTTTCAGATTTGTATAAATTCGCAATCGCGCAATCATATTGTTTTTACCAACAATATTTTCCATATTCATTTTTTTAGAATAATCAAAAAGCTGGTCTCGAACCACATTTAATTCTTTTTCGGCTTTATCGGCTATTTTTTTTAATTCAACATATTTTGTAACAAGATTAACGCCCGTATCTGCATGGAGTTGTAATGGTGCTAATTTTTTAACGAGCACCTCATGTTTTTTCATCGGGCATTCTTCCGGATACTCACACCAACTACAAAGCGCAGAATCCTTAGGATTAAATATTGTCGTTTTGTGAATCGTATCCATAAGCTCCATAATATCTTTTTTAAGCATTTCAAGTTGCGCATCGGTTCTGGTTGACACCATATCAACATCAAAAGCAAGATAGTGCCATATAAGCTTTATTTTTTTGGCAAATGGATACATTTTCTTAACAGCAATAGAATAAAGCGCTAATTGTCTGTCTTTATCTAAATATTCCTGTGCCGGAAGACTTCCCGCAGTCTTGTAATCATGTATTTCAATTGTATCTTTCCCTTTAAGAGAAAGTCGGTCTATAAATCCTTGAACTTTATATTTTCCGGTTCCATCCAAATCAAGCATGATTTTTTGCTCAATACCAAGCGTTTTAGTATCATTAAACGGTTTATGGCTGTTATAGTAATCAGTTATAAATTTCTCGCCCATCTTGCGGTAATTCTCAGAATTATACTCTTCGCGAACAACTTTCACATCTTTAGTTATTCGTTTTTTCCATTCGCGATTATACTTTTTAATCAAATCTTCCAAGCTATTTTGCTTATCAAATTTTAGATCTTTGTATAATTTTTCTAGAACTTCGTGCACAATAGTACCCATAAAAGCCTCAATCGTAGTATGTCCTTCTTTTTTAACACCGTCAAGGTATTTTATCTTGAACTTAAATGCGCACTGCTCAAAGCATGCAAGACGGGAATGAGAATAAACTGCCATACCTAAAGTTACATAAATTATCTTTTATAGCTTACGGATGGAGTGTGCCGATAGAAAGTGAGCCAAATGACTTTCAATTACACAATTCTTTTTTATTTTTTTAATTAATGATTCGAGAACCGTTGTATCGATTAAAAGAAAATTAAAATAATAGAATATTAAAAAAATCAACAAATAGTTACAGACCCTACATTAAGATGATAACCATTTGAACCAGTTACAATTCCTGAAAAAGACATCTTTAATAACTCTTCTCTTGTAGGTTCTTTATCAAATATGCTTTTATCTACGTGCGCAACAATTTTGCTCCTAGAACCATTATCGGATATACCGATCAAAACAACTTTTCCTTTTTTGATGTTTACATTATAGGGAGTAAATTCTATATGATCTCTTGGTTCGTCTTTAAATCTCTTATATTCTGTACCAGATAATTCATTCGCTCTTTGCTCAGATTTTTGATCCATATTACGTTGACGTTCTAATTCCGCTTCTTCTTTTTGTATTTTCGCAGCAGCCCGTCGTTCTTCGAAAATCTGCGCGGGTGTTTTTACAATGAGATCTTCTTTAGTTCCGCCAAACTCTTGATACAAACGAAAGATTCTTGAGTCAATAGATTCCACTTTTGGTTTAAAAGATTTTTTATGATGTTTATGTCGTCTTTTGCTACGGTTTTTAGAGTTCGTTTCCTCTAAATGCCATTCTTTTAGTATTTTTATAGAATCCCGTTTTGAAAAATCATATCCGCCAGAATTCATGAATTCCATAACAGCTAGAAACTTTTCTCTTGAACCATCTTTTATATTCATTTTCTGTTGTTTTATTATTTTAAGTGCTATTTTTGGATCTACTCTCCCACCAGTTATAATTTCAGATTCTTCTTTAAATCCTGCATTTAATAAGAAATCATTAGCCAGTTTTATTGTGTTTATATATTCTATATATTCGATAGTTTCGCGTATACCCGAATGACTAATACATAATTTGTAAGTGTCTCTTAATGCATCGTTCACTAATGATTCTATTTTTTTGGAAGGTATTGTAGATTCAGAAAAACATTCAGAAAATTTTGTTCCAGAAACTTGTTCATACCATTCAAGCGCGTTTTTTGTAAAATCTTTTTCAAAACTTTTCCCATAAATTAATTTAAATATTACAATAGCTGGATGGAACTCAAGATATTCTATCTTTGATTTTCCTTTTTTAATTATAAATTCGTTAATTGTTTCGTTTATTGTATCTCTAGATTTTAGCTCGTTAAATATTTCATCTAAGGTGTATTGTTTATTAAAATTATTTGAAATTATTGTGTTTACTGCTGGGATATATATATCTTCAGAATCTAATCCTTCTTTTTCAATTCTTTCTTTTGTAATGAACTTATAGAGCTTGTCTAATTTGGATAGGAACTCTTTATTTTTAGGGATGGTTATTATATATCGTGAATCTATTGTAGTCAAACCGTCGTATTGATTAGTATTTAATATGTCCAAAAGTGCAAGTTCAAATATGTATGGCGTGTCAAGAATCACACCATTATGATTTATTATTTTTTCTCTTAACGATTCTATGGAATTATCATTAAAATCCTTAGAAAATAAATATTTTATCACTATAGCTTCATCTTCATCTGAAAGCCGATTGCCACCATATACCGGAGTTGCTCGTTTTTGATCATATCGTTTTTCGTCGTTACTTTGTGAATGCACCTGAGGAAAATAGGTTTGTGAAGTTTCAGTGGTTTCTGGAGGAATATTATCATCATGTGGTGTGGCTTGTTGTCCTATTTGTTCGGTATTCTGATTTCTATCTAATTGTTTAATTGCATAATTTATGAATCGATCAGCATTTATTCCGTTTACAATACAATACTTTTCAAACCACGAGATTTCTTTAAGTTTTTCAAGCCCTTGTTGGTCTTTAGGAAATCCCGGTTTTTGAGACAAAAAATCGTAAGTTTCTGATGACATAACAATACCTCGTTTAATTACTTATAAGTATTTAAGAAAGATTTATATTTCTATTTGATAGTTGTCAAAAAATTTAAGAAAATTAAAAAGACGCATATAATCATTCACTAAATAAGTAACGCTAATTCATACTAATATCTCAAGAAAAGATTATTCTGTAAGTGCATTCAAATGCGTATTCCAGCTAATGTTACCGGGTTTTGCATTTTTAATCTCATTTTTATCTTTTTTAATGATTTTTAGTATAATTTTCATTGTTTCTGTTGGTGTTTTTTTTGTTGTGTCTATTTCATACACATTTTTGTTTTTATCCACTGCTTCCTGTAAACAAACATCAAGTATTTCTGCTTCTAAATTTTCATCAATCTTGTCAACAAGCCAGTTTCTTTTTTTTAGTCGTTTTTTAAGTGTATCCGGATTTGTTCGTAAAACAAAAACTATGTTTGCCTTTAGAAAATGCGCCAAATGACCTTCAATAACACAATCTTCTTTTATTTTTTTAATTAATGATTCGAGAGCCGTTGTATCGATTAAAAGACTTCCGCGTTTTTCATCTTGCCCGACAATTAAATCATTGTCGTACGCGAAATCGTTGATTTTTATTAATTGGTACTTTAATTTTTCTGCAAGAATTGCTGATACTTCGGTTTTACCTGTTCCCGGAGTTCCCGATACCATTATTTTCATAAAACATATATGTGACTAACGATTTATATATTTTATCTAGAAACAATCATCTATTTTTACGTATTAATTCCATATAACTGTGCATTTATTGTTTACAACGGCGCAATATCCTTGTCCACAATCCATTGTTCCGGGTTGGCAATCCATTGTGCACATAACATTACTGCAATCCGGCGCCTGGTCTTCCGGAACGCATGCAATTGGATGACAACACGTGGCCGGAACGCAAACTAAATATTGAGTCGTATTTGTGGTATTAGTATCATCATTAGATGTACATCCGGATATTGCGACAATTACAAATAGTAAGAATAACATTTTTTTCATGAATAATATCTTGATTTTTAGAATTTAAATAATCTCGCTATCAAATAACATCAATTGACCCAATAAACTCTTTTATCGCGCGCAAAATCTTTTGAATTATGTTTTCACTTTCAAACACGATATCTTTATTAAAAACATATTTTTTACCCGATGCATCTGCGTAAGAAATAGTTGCAGTGTAGCTACCCAATGCGCTAGTTACTCGCATTTTTTTTTGACCAAAAACATCGCCAACATTAATTTTTTCGCCGGAAAAATCAAGAGATATGTTGTATGCCGTATACCCGCTAACATTGAACAATAAAATGCCCTCGTCAGTATTGTAATCGTAAACTGTCTCCAATGTTATTTCTGGCAAATCATAAACCTCTACTTGTTTTGCCACGGTTTGCTCTAATTCGTTTATATAAAGTGTAAATTCTGCTTTTTTTATGCCGGTTTCTAAAAATAATACCGGGACGCTCACTGTTTTTGTTATAAAAACGCTAACAGTTTCAATACTTTCTTCGCCATCAATTAAGCTCGTTAATTTTACAATTTGACTTGTTTGACGATTATTTTTTATTGTAATTGTTGCGTTTGTTTTTTCTCCAACAAGTAATGTCTCTGGTATTTCTATATTGTCAATAAACACATCACCAACTTGACTCACATAGAATTCAACAGTTTTTACAAATCCCGTGGATGTATATACAACAATTTTATTTTTCCCCGATATTATTGGCGTAAATGTAAAATCCATACGTCCATTGCCGATTGTTGTTTGTTCCAAAATATCATTAGAAGTCACAACACCGGTATAAATAACATCCCCGCCAGTAGCATCGCTAATCCTCACAGAAATAGTTTGCGTATTTCCCAACGTTAATTTTGGAGATAATATATCAACTTCTACATTTGCATTTGTTTTTTCGGTTTTTTTGATTGTATCTACGGATAAATCAATTGTCTTAATTGTCAAAAGTCTGGAATTAAGCGTTAAAGGACAACTAAATTTATAGTTTTCCGGAAGATTTTGGTTAATATTTACGACCCAATAAACTACTGTTTCTTTTCCGGGTCTAAGTATGACATCTTTTACTGTCTCATCAATAGTGGCTAGATTATATTGTCCTGCGCAAGGTAAAAGAGATACGCGAAGAACCTTATATTCGTCGGGTGTAAATTTTAAAATAACAACTGCATTATCTCCGGCTTCAAGTATTTCCGCACTTTTTATCATGTCGTAGATTTCTTCTTTTTCCTCTTCTTTAAAATCAGTTATTGTAAGTTCAGTATTATCTTCTACCCACGATATTGTACCTACTTTAATTCCGGACACACGAACATTATTTGCAACTTCATTGCTTTTTTGAACTGAGAATTGAAGATGAACGGCATCTAAATGCCCTACTTCATTCCACGTTGGATCAACCGGAACCCAAACTCCGATATAGCTTTCCGCATATGCGTGCGGTTCCCATCCATTATCACCATACGCCCAGCCAGATAAATATCGTGATGGAAAGCCTAAACTTCGAGCCATTGCAATATAAAGTGTTGCAAACTCATCACACGTACCAATTTTATTTTCATATACCCATTTAGCATCATACGCTTTTGTGCCGTAAGCTAAATCATATTCGACATTTTCAGTCACCCAGCCAGAAAGTCTTGCAATTTTTTCAAAATCATCAACTGAATCCAAAATAATTGAATCCGCAAGCGCTTTTATTTTCGCATCTTCGCTTTGTATGGCATCCGTTGGTTCAAGATATACAAGAACGTCTTTTGGAATAGTATATGTTTTTGGAATATATGTAGTTCTCTGGCTTTTGACCGTAACTTTTGTTTTAATCGAATAAGTTATTGGTGTTGGTGGGTTTTCCAAATAAAGATTATATAATTGATTTCCAAGCTCATTTATTATTACCGGAGTTGTTGTGACGGTATTTTGTGTTTTTGTTTTTTGTGGTGCTGTCAGATTAATATTCGCCCAGTCAAGAACACCATTAGAAACTATAATCTTTCCGGTTTGAATTATTTCCACATTTAATTCTGAAACACTTGCCGGATCTTTTATTTCACTAATAGCAGTTACAGGTACATTCAAAATAGATACTGCTAAAAATATCACCAGTATTAAACATATAAATTTAGACATAAATAATATTTGTACGCGATGAATATATATAGTATTTCAACGTATTTTATTTAATGTGTTTATTATGGAAGATTTAAACGAAATCTGGACTGAAAAATACCGTCCAAAAAAAATAGCAGAATTATCCGGTCAAAAAAATATCAAAGAAAGACTACAGGCATTTGCAAACGAAAAATCAATACCTCATCTTTTATTTGCAGGAACTGCCGGAATTGGAAAAACAACCTGTGCATTAGCGCTCGCAAAAGAAATTTACGGTGATAATTGGCATAAGAATTTCATGGAAACAAACGCATCTGATGAACGTGGTATTAATGTTGTAAGAACCACAATCAAAGATTTTGCCAGAGTAAAACCATTTGGCGCAGAATTTAAAATAGTTTTTTTAGATGAATGTGATGCATTAACTCCTGAAGCACAACAAGCACTAAGACGAACAATGGAAAAATACACAAAAACAACAAGATTCATACTATCCTGTAATTATTCTTCAAAACTAATACCTCCAATCCAATCCCGTTGCGCAATATTTAGATTTAGACCATTAGAAGATGAGGACATCAAAGAATCATTAACTAAAATTACCAAAAACGAAGGATTAGAATTAACCGATTCGGGTACCGATGCAATACTTGCAGTTGCCGAAGGTGATATGAGAAAGGCGGTAAACACACTACAGTCTGTCGCAATCACATCCAAAAAAATAACAAATGACGAGGTATATTCTATTGCCGCATCACTTAGACCTGAAGAAGTGAAAGAAATACTAGAATTAGCCCTTAACAATCAATTTATGGAATCCAGAAAAAAACTCGCAAACATAATGCTCGTGCGCGGACTTTCCGGAATTGATGTAATAAAAGGACTTCATAAACAAATAATTGAGATTGATATTGATGAAACGAAAAAAGCAATCTTGATTGACAAGCTTGGAGAATACGAATTTAGAATTGTCGAAGGCGGCACAGAAGACCTCCAAATGGAAGCATTTTTGGCTCAGGTATCAACTTTATCCAATTGAGTCAAAAAGGCTTGAACGCCAGTGAATTATTTAATCAGCGTAATTAAATAGTATCTATATGATTTCTTTGAATGTAAAAACTAAAAAATTTTTAAACATTTACGGAATACAATTTTTCTATTCATTCGCACATCTTTTTGCGTTTGGATTATTATTTTTATATCTATTTCAAATAGGTTTTACAACTTTAGAAATTGCGATTTTTAGTACGCTACAATATTTTGGTGCGTTTATGACGTTGTTTTTTATAAAAACGGTGGATTTTAAAAAAATATCCACGTTGTCAATTATTTTGAAATCTTTCTATTTGTTATTATTTATCGTATTTATTAAGGGGTTTGAACTTGTTCAACTATATTTTATTGCAATACTTGCAGGTGCGGTCTTATTTATGTTCTGGGTGCCGTATAATATCAAATTTTTTAGTTTTGGAAACAATAAAAACAACGCATTTATGAGCAGCATATTATTCCTGCTTTGGCCTATATTGAATATGTTTTTGCCGGGACTTGCGGGTTATGCCGTAAATAGTTATGGTTTTAAATTTTTATTTATCGTATCTGCAGCGATAAATTTATTGGCGATTATTTGCATCAAATGGTCTGATAATGGTCTTATATTGAAATTTAATCTAAAAAATGCGCTTAAAAATACAAAAGGAGTAAAAACATTATTGTATCTAGAGGGATTTTTTCAAGGTATTCTTTGGACGGCAATTCCACTCGCCACAATTTTATATTTAAGTAATGCAATTGATTACGGGCTTTTTTTCTCATACTTAGGACTTTTTGGAGCAATAGCATCTGTTATTTTATCTAGATTGTCCGATAACATAAAAAATAGAACAAGTTTCATTTATCCTGTTGCATTCCTGCTTGGTTTATCTGCAATATTGACCGGTTTTGCAAGCACATTCATCGTATGGGCAATCGCAAATGCTTTATTGACTTTTCTTGCAACTATTTTTAGTCCATTTCAAACTGCGGTTGTTCTTGACAAAAGTAAAAATCTTGTAGATAGCATGGCGTCGCGTGAGTTGTTTTTAAATTTCGGGAGAACTAGTGGTGGTATAATTGCAATATTATCTTTATTGTTATTTAGTAAATCCGAATATTCGCTTTTATTGGCCGGTAGTTCTGTTTTTGTATATGCGATTGTTATGCGTGGAAAAAAATTATACGTTTAAGAATAACGGCCGTTAATGATGCCTGTTGACTGTATGCCTGATACAAGATTCGTATCATAATATATTCGTA
>WSZW01000036.1 GCA_013139905.1 archaeon | reverse complement strand
TATATTGTTATTATTCCGGGGGATGCGGATGCTAATGTTATATCTCGGAAAATTAAGGCGGATATATTTGCGCAGTTAAATAAGGCTGAGCAGGATATTTTACGAAAAGTAAATGTTGATGTTATTCGAAAGATGATTCCATTTTCCAAGGCAGATATTTTGGATAAACGGATGATGCGGAGATGATAAAAAATAGTGGTCCGGATGAGATTTGAACTCACGACCCCCACGTTATCAGCGTGGTGCTCTAACCAGCTGAGCCACCGGACCTTACATATAGCGAATAAATATTAACTTCTATTGGTAGTTTTGCTCGAACTTCTGCGAAAATCTTTGATTTTCGAGACCTCAAAAATAGATATCTATTTTTGGAGATTTTTTAAAAGTTCGCAGTTCCGAGCCATCGAACCCCACAATGGAATGTGTTAATATCTATCATTCATATTTTTGCAAGAATTTTATAAATGTAATGTTTTGTTTGTTTGATTATTGAGAAATTATTAGTTCATTGTAGGCTTCATCTATGGCGGATATTTCTTTTATGGTCATATTGTAGTTTTCTTTTGCGTATGTTATTACGTCTATTTTTGTCGGTATTTGTTTTATCCGTACTATTCTAAATCCTAATATGTCGTCAGTTACTAATTTTTTTTCAAATATTATTGTTTCTTTTTGACCTGATGGTATTAGAAATAATGATATGTTGTGTTTTCCCGCACCTTTTACTTTTTCAAAAATACTTCCAACCGGATGTATTAATCCATCGGCGGTTATTGCACCGGTTACCAAGGCATCGGATTTTAATTGTTTGTCTTCAATTGCAGCGATTGTTGCTACAGCCATTGCGGTTCCGGCGGACGGGCCACCTACAAGAATTGTGTTTCTATTTACTTCAAAGCGATAAATTATGCTTTTATTTTCAAGATTTCGATTGCTGTGTGTTTTTGCATATTCTGCGGCAGTTGTGGCTGATTCTTGTATGTCGGTTTCTACAAATGGGTTTATATCTACGAGTGTGGCGCTAGAGCCATCTACTATTTCAACAATTATTTTTCCCATTACTGCTTTTTTAGTGTTTTCTGAAATTGCGATCATATTTGCTTCTGCTCTAGTTGGTTCTGTGATTGCTGGGGTGTTTTTGATTAAATTACCGGTTGGTGTATTGTTTGTATTTAAGAGATTGTATTCAATAAATATTCCGGATGCTAAAAGAAAGCCTAATGCAAATACTAGCAAGTATGTTAGCGTTGCGCCTTTTCTTTTGTGAAATCGTTGTTTCATCTATATATTTGGTTACGAAAGTACTTATGTTAGAAAATTATTTTTGGGGTGAATAAAACCTTAGATATTTAGATATTCTTTTCTATAGAGAGTTTTGAATAACCTTCAAAAAACAGTGTTTATTTATAAATAAGTCCTCTATATGTATTATATGGATGAAATTATTGATATAAATCATCAAAGTGTGGCTGTTTTACCGTATTATGTGGATGAGACTGGTGATGTATATATTTTTGGTGAAATAAAAGATGAAAATTTCTATAGTGAACCATATAGAAATGCATTTACATTTATTGGTGGAAATTTCAAGTGTGGGGGTAGTTTTAAGGATGATTCGCCAGAAACGACCTATTTTCGCATACTTTTTGATGAAACCGGGGCAAAAGAAGAAAATATAAAAAACGAAAGTGTTGGGAAAGATACGTATAGTACAATTCTTAATGATTCATCTATTGAAATAGATACTGGCTATAAATTAAAACCGATTAAAGATATGGAAGAGATTGGTCAAATATTGATTGATAATCCGCAATATGTTGCAGATTATTTGGTGCATGTAGATGATAATGAAGTAGTATATAATCCTATTGATTATCTTTCACGAATTTATACAAAACAACTTTCAAAAGAAGAATTTGTTAAATTTCAAAATATTATTAATGATAATGATGGTGCTTTAACTAGTGATAATAAAAAATATGGGAGCAAAACTGTTTGTTATAAAATTAGTGATATGAATAAATTTGAGATTCCATTTTCGTGGGGGTATGATTTAACGTTAAATATGTTGATTGCTTCAGGACATATTCCTTCTGGTGAAAATATTAATGATATTACTTTGATTGGTAGTGTTAGTGTAGAAGATGTAACTTCTAAATTAAGTGATTGTTTAACCTATAAGGAATTTGAAAATGCAGGTTATCGTTATAAAAACAATAACAATTAAAAAGATTACTGTTTCTTGATATATGTGTTGCTGAGCCGAAACTTTATTTTTGCCGAGGTGGCTCAGCTGGCTAGAGCGCTAGACTCATAAAGTATTATGAGTTATGACCCTTTTGGGGATGACTTTATATTATGCGCTTGAGAAATCTAGAGGTCGCGGGTTCGACGCCCGCCCTCGGCACTAATATACTAATTAATAGTTATTTATTAGTTTTATAGAGAAATTTTATTGCTTAAATTAAATCTTTATATGCGCTTAAATACATATTTTGTGTATGTTGTTTAGAAAGGGCGTATCTCCGTTAATTTCTGTAATTTTAGTTCTTGTTTTTACTGTTTCTATAAGTACTGCAATATTGAGTTGGGTGACTGATTATACTAAAACAACAACCGATGCTGCTACAGAAACAGCAACCGGACCTAAAGGTATTACATACTGTGCTAATTCTAATGTCGAGATCTCTAATGTTGCGCTTAGAAATGTTCAAGTAACTTCAAATACGTCTGTTTCGTCCGGAGAGACTAATTATTTTGATTTAACTTCTGTTTCGGGAACACCTACAATCACTTTTACGGGTGTTGCCAGTTCTTCATATACGGATAATCTTGCCGGTTGGTGGCATTTTGACGAAGGTTCGGGTACGGATGCTTTTGATTCTACTACAAATGATAATGACGGAACGGTTAATGGTGCAGAGTATAATTCCTCGGGACAATTCAGCTCTGCTTTGCAGTTTGACGGGGATGATTATGTTACTGTTCCTGATGATAATACTTTGGATATGACAGACACTATTACCTTGTCCGCGTGGGTGAGCCCTTCCACTTCTTCAAGCCCGTATGCCGGATGGGCATACAAAAAGCCAATATACATACAGGACACAAGGGATGCATGGTGGAACAAATCGTGGACTAAACGAAAGAAGATAATTGTAAACGGTTCGACAACGGACTTGACAGATTACCAGTTAAACTACACTGTTTTGTGCGTTTCCGGCATGAACGATTCGTTCAAGGACATTAGGTTCACATACTTCAATGACACGACAGGAACGCAGACTGAATTGCCATATTGGGTTGAAGCCAATTATTCGCAGGACAATGCAAGTGTGTGGGTAAAGGCGAATTTGACGACAGGGAATAATACGGTTTATATGTATTATGGGAATTCTGGTGCAACGAGCCAGAGTGATTATACTTGGATGCCGACTGGGGGAACAATAACAACAGTTGGAGGGTATCGTATTCACACATTTACAAGTAACGGCATATTCACAACTACAGGAAATGCGAATGTTGAAGTGCTTGTTGTTGCCGGAGGAGGAGCAGCTAATATGAACCCGGGTGGCGGCGCAGGAGGACAAATATACAACTCCAGCTATCCGGTAACTTCTCAAGTATATCCTGTCATAGTAGGTGCTGGTGGAATTGGTGTTACTTATGATAACACAGCATACAATGGAGAAAATTCATCATTTAGCACATTGATTGCCGTTGGAGGGGGTGGAGGCGATTCAGGTGCGTCGGGTAATATTGCTGGAGTTGACGGCGGTTCTGGTAGCGGTGCAGGTATTGGTCAAGGAGATACAACAGGAAGCGCATCAGGAGGAAGTCCCACATCAGGACAAGGTTATCCTGGAGGGGATTTAAATGGTCATTCTAGAGCCGGAGCAGGAGGTGGAGGGGCAGGCGGAGCAGGTGAGGATACAATAGGAAATAGTAATGCTGGTGATGGAGGTATGGGATTAGTGTATGATATATCAGGTACTAATAAATGTTATGCTGGCGGAGGAGGCGGAGGTTCTGCAGGTAATACAGTTACCGAAAGAGGAGAGCCAACAAATAATAGCGGGCTTTCATGCGGTGGCGGCATGGGTGATTGGGGATATGGTGATGCGGGATATAGTGGTGATGGTGATGCAAATACTGGTGGCGGCGCAGGAGGCAATTGGCATTCTCCACCCAGTGATGGAGGTTCAGGCATTGTAATAATACGTTATCCGTCTGCCGATGAACCAATAGTCCTTGAAACATCCTCCGAAGATACAATCCTTAGAGACTACCAGATAAAGATCGACAGCATAAACACATCCCAACTGTATTCGGACGGGAAAATTCAGCAGTACTGCAATGATACCCGTTTCACATGGCTCAATCAAACTTCAGGGGTGGAAGAGGAG
>WSZW01000030.1 GCA_013139905.1 archaeon | reverse complement strand
TACTTGGACAACTGTTGATTTTGATCAAGTTGTTTCAGAAACAAATATAAGTTTTGATACTGTAAATAATCAATTTGTAGTACCGTCTGATGGTATATATCAGTTTAATGTTAATCTTAAATTTGATACTGTTTTAGATCAAGAACAGGTTCTATCAAGGATTCTTGTCAATGGTTCTGCAAAAGCATATGGACAAAAAGACAGACAATCATTTAGTACTGATTATGTTATGTCTACATTGTCTTGGAGTGGATCACTTAAATCTGGTGATAATGTTAAAATACAAGGATATCACGGTGGATCGGGTACAGAAGTAATTGGTAATGGGGCAGTTTATACTTGGTGGACAGGCCACAAAGTTTCAGGCACATCTACTGGTGTTGAATATGATAATTATGATATTGGATTCGATGTTACATTAAGTGCAGATAGTTCAATAGACGACCTTACAATAACTAAGGTTCCATTTGATTCTATAATAACAGATAACGGCAACAACTTTGATACAACCAATAATAGATTTATAGCACCTGTTTCTGGACTTTATTCATTTTCATCATCTTTATATACAAGTCAGATGTTAGCAAATTCACGTATAGGTGGATATTTTCATGTTAATGGTGTCAGTATAGGTTTATTTAATTATGGAGCTAATGATACAGACGCAGAAGCTTTATCTGTTGCTGGTTCGAGAAATGTAAACCTTAATGCTGGAGATTATGTAGAGGTATTTGCATTTCAAGATTCTGGTGGAACAGAAGATATCCGAGGTCTTATACACACATCATTCTCTGGACATCTTATTAGAGCAATAACAAAAGCAGAGTTTAGTTTCCATATGTATTTGAGTGCCGATCAATCACTTACAACTCCGGGTGCTTGGCAAAAAATAAATCTGAATGCTAAGAGATTTGATTATGGTAATAATGTAGATACTACCACCAATAATAGAATAGATATACCTGAAGATGGTAGGTATATATTTAATTTCTCTGTTGGTTTCAAAAATTTATTAACCACAACATCAAATTACACAACATCATTAAGAGTAAATGGTAGTAATGTGTCTAATGGTAATAGAAGCGCAGGATTAGCATCAACCACATTAAATAATGTGTCTAATGGTTCTGTAATATTAGATTTGGTTAAGGGTGACTATGTAGAACTTTATGCGTTTCAAGATGAATCGTCATCAGAAACAGCAAGAGGGCTGTCCGATATAACATTTATATCTGGTTATAGACTTGTCACTTCTCAAGATACACCTAAAATAACAAAAGACCTTTCTGATGTTAGTTCTCAACAAGCTGGAACTAATGATGTACTATTGTATAATGGCACAGAATATGTGCCTACAAATGTTCTTAATGATGAAGTAAGTTTTGAAGCAACAATATCTGCACAATATACACGCGCAAACATATCAGCACCAAATTTAATAGAATTAGATACTATAGTTTTTGATAATGGTAATAATTTTGATACTAATACTTACGAATTTGTTGTACCAGTAACAGGACAATATTCATTCAGTGTTGATCATGAGGGGATTTCTTTAGGAGCTGATGAACGTACTATACTAAGACTTGATAAAAATGGAACAATTATAAGATTCGCTGGTTCACATAACTCTATTGCTGATGCAAATGTCTTGTCTAATGGATCATGGGATGCAATAGAATTAATAAAAGGTGATAAAATATCTTTTTATGTTCAGATATCAACAGCTTCTACAGCTTATGATGTAGGAACTAGGACTAGATTATCAGGCCATCTTATTTCTCCTGCTGTTGTCTTAGCACCTAATGGTATAAATCATGCCTTTTACGTCAGTAATGTAACTGCGGGGATTCAGACCATAATAAGTGGGTATCAGATAGTAATATTATCTGATAATGTTTTTAGTGAGAACATTGATTTTGATTTTACCGCTAATAAGTTTGTAGCTCCTTCGACCGGTACATACCACATAACGGGTAGAGTCTCACTTTATAATATGAATAGTGGCACTACTTATTTTACCTATCTGATTGTTCCGGATAATAATACTAAAGGTACTAGAGATGCCACCACAGCATCCGCTCAATATAGGGGCGGCGTAGTTGCGGCGACTTTACATCTTACCGCAGGACAAACTGTTGGATTAGGGGTATGGACAGGTTCTGCCAGTGGAACAATACAGGCGGGCACCCATACCGAAACGTACTTAACCGGACATAAAGTTTCAGGTACATCTACTGGTGTTGAGTATGATTCTTATGATATTGCATTTAGAGCATATCAAACACCAGCACAAGCAGATATAGTTTCTGGTGTTGTCACTGAAGTAGAATATGATGTTTTATCATATGATAAAGGTGGTAATTTTAGTCTAGCAAATAATGAATTTATTGTACCGGAAGATGGATTATATTCATTTACAGCTAATGTTACGTGGGAAAATATCGCATTATCTGATGATGTATTCACAGTATATTATGATTTGAATGGCACCGATTATGTCTTAGAAAGATCATTAACAGGTACAGGAACAGCCGCACCAATATTCAGAAATACATTTAATAGATATTTAAGTGCCGGTGATACTATAAGTATTAGTGTAAAACAAGACACAGGATCATCATACACGTTTGCTGTTAGTGAAACTTGGGCAACAGAGTTTTCTGGATATCTTGTTAAAGCAATTACAAAAGCTGAATGTTCATTCATGGCTAACTTGAATCAAACTGATGATACAACATCAATTGTTTCAACAGGTGACACAATAATACCATTACATTATACAGAATATAATTATGGTAATAATTTTGATACTGGAACAGGTAGATTTACTGCACCTGAATCTGGTAGATATTTGTTTGCCTATAGTGTACAGATAGAATCAATATCAACTACTGGTAAAGAAGTTATTGCTAGATTGTTTATCAATGGTAGCGCAAAAGCAAACGGTAGTAGATCAGATGGTACTGTAGCATCTAATGGTTCCACTGGATCAATAATATATGATTTAACTAAAGACGATTATGTAGAACTTTCTGTTTATCAGTCAGAATCGGCTTCTGAAACTATATCTGGGTATGTTGGTTCAACATACTTGTCTGGATATCGTCTTGTAAGTTCTCAAGATATTATACAAGCAACATCAATAGATGATCTTACTGATGTTGATACAACTACATTGGCACCATCAGCAAATGATGTCTTGGAATGGGATGGCGCGAATTGGATTCCAACCGCACCTACTGGCGGTGGTGGTGCTTCTGTAATAGATGATTTGACAGATGTAGATACAACTACAGCGGCACCATCAGCAAATGATTTTCTACGGTGGGATAATACAAATTGGGTTCCTTACACATTACCTGATTATGTTTTGATCGCTGGTGATGCTATGACAGGTAACTTAACATTAGGTACTGTTGTTGATTCATCAGCTGATAGATCACTAAAAGTTTTTGCTGGTGATAGTAAAATAGCATCTCTTGAAGCGTACGGTAATATCAATGGAACTGGTAGATTGTATGTTGGTCAATCTGATACCTTTGGTGGGGGTATCTGTTACAATGGGGATGACACTCCAGACCTACCATTTACTCAAGATCACGTTTCATTTTATAGACGAAAGGGTGGAGATGTTGAGGTATTCAATTATAGTAATGCAAGTAACACAGTATTTTTTCATGGGGTTATTGATAGTGATATTGCAACCGGAACAGCACCGTTTGTTATAGATTCTACCACAAAAGTAACTAACCTCAATGCTGATTTACTTGATGGTAATGAAGCAGATGCATTTGCAACAAAGTTAGCAATCTTTAATAATCAAACAGGTACTACATATACGATAGCTTCTACTGATAACGGTAAGATAATAACATTTAATAATGCGGCTTCCATTGCGGTTACATTACCTGATACTCTTGCAACCGATTTTCAATGTACTATTGTTCAAGTTGGTGCTGGTGTTCCTACAGTGACACCAAACACAGATACAATTAATGGTGCTGGTACTGGTGTTGCACCTTCAGCACAATGGAAAGGTATGTATCTTTCACAATATTCAGCAACAAATTGGTTAGCACTACTATGATGCCTACAATTGCAGGTATCATTTCTGGTGCTGGTGGAATAATAATAAATTATTTGTTGAATTCTAATTTTACTGGTGATGATAAAACTCTTTTTAATAATGATGTGTTGGGTTCTGTTGAAGGTGTTTCAACAGGTGCATTAAGAACTGTTGATACATCTGTTGGTGTTGTAAATTTGGCAAGTAATAGAATAAGTATGCGAGGAAACCAGACTTGGGGCACAACAGGTTTAAAATTTGAAACCGGTGTCACTAAAGAAATGGGTGTTGTATTTAAAGGTGTAATGCAGAATAGTGTTACTAATAGTTATGGTTATTTTCCAGCTTGGCGAAATGCAAACGATCTTGAGGTTGGTGATAGAGTATTTCAAATGGCTATGAATAATGTTTCTCTACTTAGTACGGGTTCTTGGGAACCCGTTGGAACTGTTCAAGATGTTTGGAAACCATTTATTTATTCTGCAACAACAGACTATGGTTTTGCAATGATACTTGGTGGATTTGATGTAAACGGAAACCCACATGTTAAAGGTTCAACAACTCAAGGTTTTGATTATGGGTGTTATTATTACATAAAAGATGCCGGACAATGGCAATTTTATTTTGCAACAAAAGTTAATAACAACACACCTTTATATGCTGGTATGTTGTCATATAGTCCAAACTTAATTAATATATGTGATGATCTAAAGGTTGTTAAATCACTAACCAAAGTTTTTGAAGATACTTTTACTGATCCAAATAACACATTAATTACAGATCATACACCAGACTTAGGTAATAATAGTTGGACTTCTGAAAACACTTATGATTCATCGGGTGGTTCAGCAACAATAAAATCTGAAATAATTTCTAATGAATTAAAGTGTACAACAACATCTGGTACGGCTGTTAATCGAATACTTAATGATACTGAATATTCAGAAATTGATTTCTCTGTTAAGTACTATAGAGGTGGATCGACTAGTAATGGTGGAACACAATTGTATTTTCGATGGGAAGACTCTTCAAATTATACAACTATCTTAGTTGACTACGCTAGTACTCAGAAATTAAAATTATTAGAATATTCTGGAGGTAGTGTAGTACATACTAGTCCATTATTTCCTGTTACCTTTAATGTAGGAGAAACAAAAACTATTTCTGTTACTACTGTAGGGTATGAAGTTAAAATATCAGTTGATAATATAATAGTCTACGAATATACGTCAACCTCTGGATTAACAGCAACGATATGTGGTGTAAGAGTATTAGGATCGGCTACTGTTCCGGGCTCAAGAGTTGATAATTTTGTAGTGGTTGATAATAGTGATACAGTAGATAAAAGATTATTGGATATGCAATCACCCACAGTTTTTGACTCGTTTACTGATGACGATCTTACCGACATAACTTCACATATATCTGATTCTGGACATTCTTGGACTACAGAAATTACTTATGATGGTGGTGGTACAAGATATATACAAATAGAAAATAACAAGGCTTATGGTTATGCTAGTTCTGGAACATCGACATTTAGATGTTTTGTTGATTCTGGAACACCCGATGCTGTTGTTGAATGTACTGTTTATCGTGGTGGTGCATCTAATAACTATGGTACTGGTATGCTTTGTCGATATATAGATTCAAATAACTATCTTACACTTCAAGGAACAAATACAGGAACACTCACGATTTCTGAAAAAGTTGGTGGTGTTACAATGGGTTCATTCTCTGGTGGCACGTTCACTGTCGGTCAAACAACCGATTTTAAAATTGTGATGCATGGAAGATATGTTGAAATTTATCAAGACGGAACATTACTTACATCTTGGACAGGAACAGATGATGCAACAGGAACACAACATGGATTTCTTACATTAGGTACAACTGCTACAGATTCAAATCACGAAAACTTTTCTGTTCAAGCAATCGGTACTTCTGATGAATATGTTGATCTTGATTTATACTAATTCGGAATATTCCTCTGTGGTTAAACATCTATGATTTTTGAAATTCTCTGAACGATAAAATTTCATATTGATGTTTCTGTTTAAATACAGATATTCATCATCAGCATTTCGCAACTCCAAAACACCAAACA
>WSZW01000146.1 GCA_013139905.1 archaeon | reverse complement strand
AACAGGTTACAGTTCCCTCGATACGGAATTTGATTTTATATTATCAGTAACAGATAAAATAAAAACACGAGGCTTGTTAGTTGAAAAAAAAACAACAGAAAATATTAATATTTATAAAGAAATTAATAGAAACTGTAATGATTAAAGCTATAATTCAATTATTTAGTGTTGTATTTTGGTGTGTTGCTTTAATTTTTGCAGTTTTGTTTCTAGGAACATTATTTTTTGATTTATTCTGATTTTTTTTGAAAGGATGTTTTGAAATTGGCTACTTTTAAAAAAGAACAACTATCTGAAAATGAATACATATTCTGCATCACATGCGAACTTGATAGACAATTTACAATTAAACTTCCCGTAAATTATGAAATTATTGCAGTACTTATGGTTAATAAACAAATGATGTTTTATTATAAAACTGATATTGATATTGACCATGAATACAAAGAGATTATATTAAAAGATAGTAGTGATGGTTCCACAACTATTAAACAGTGTTCATTGAAAATCATCGCAAGTGTGGAACTTGTCCCAACTGGAAAAATTTACAATTTACATGAACTACATAAGAATTTAAATTTTATTTTATAAAAAAAGGAGTTTAAAATTGAAAGATGAAATTAAAATAAAAAAAATTGAAGCTCTTTTAAAGCGATTTATAAAAAGAGAAAAAGATCTACCCAAAGTCGATTTTAAATATAAATTATTATATAAATTACTAATCTCAGAAGCATTCAAGATTGTTGATTGTTAAAAAAATGAAAAAAAAATCTAAAGAATATATTCCAAAATTATTGGAAAAAGGCACAAAACGAACGCTTGAAATTGCGACTTTGGGAGGTTACGCATCAAGAAGAACACTAGATTCAGAAACATCAAGATACATGACAATATGTAGAGAGGTTAAAAAATATGTTAAGAACAATAAAAAGAAAAATCAAAAAGAAAAAAAAGGCTAAAATTAATCACGAATTTGAAGAAACTTGCACTTGTTCTGATTGCGGTAAAACAATTAAAAAAAAAGATGCGTATTATGATATTTTTGGAACATCTGACGAATATCATAAATAGTAATTATAAACACAAAAAAAACAATTATATTGTTATATAATAAGTTTATAACACTAACAAAAAAAAGGGGTAGCTCATGAAAAAAAAAGATTTTGAAGTTAAATATTTAAACGATTCAGCTAAAATTGAAACTTCTTTTGTTTATGATATTAAATATGAAAATGTTGGTTTTGAAAGAAAGATTTTATTTTTGTTATTTTCAAAGTCAAAAGGTTTTACTTTTGTGGATGCTGCAAAATGTGAAGCTGTTTTAGATATTGAAGAAAAGAAGCCAGAAAAAGAACCCGAAAAAGATGTTTCAAAAAATAAGAAAAAACCCCACTGAATAAAAAATATATAAAAAATGATTAAATTAAAAAAAATTGAAAAGGTCTTCGTTCTGCACTATTTGAAAAAACTGCGAAAACGACAGGGGAAAAAAAAGACATTGCTTAATGTTTTAAATACTGGTTTTGTCGTTGATTGTGACATAATTTCATTAAAAGTAATAGATGGGGTAATATCGTATATTAAAAAACATTAAAATGTTGCTAAAAGAAAAGATCTTTTAGACCACCTTTTTTTCTTATTAAATATGAATAATATTTATAAAAACAAGAATAAAAGATGGTCTTTTTTTTATGTGGTTAAATTTGAATTTATTAACTATAATAACAGTATGATAGAACGGATTACTGATTTAAATGACAAGAAACAAACATCACATGGAATGTACAATTTAATAGAATTATTTTCAGGAGACTTGAAAAAAATATACTTAAAAAGAAGTGGTCGAAATGTTCCATTACAAGATTTATCATTGCCAGATTTTTTCGACCTGGTAAGAAAAATAAAATACAGAAAAGATCATGCACCAATTGAAGTTATTTCCAGACCAAAACACATTTTGAACTTGCAAGGTTTAGGAATGGATTGCAAGAAAAAGGCTCTTTTGATTGCATCATATTTAAAAAATGCAGGCGTACCGTATAGATTAATCGGGTCTTCACGCAAGCAAAACGGCCGAATACATCACGTTTTTGTTCAAGGGTTTATAAATAACCAATGGGAAAATATAGACGCGACATACAAACATTATAAATTATTCGAGAAAAAACAGGTCACAAATGCAGAAGTCTTATAACCCAAAATTAGTTACATTATTTGGTGATGAAAACCAAACTGTGAATTTGAAAAATATACTAACTAATGATGAGTATTACAATTTACTATCGGGTGACTTTTCTAATGAAAATACGGAATATTTAGAATATAAATACCCTGAATTATTAGGTCTTCCATGGGCTAAAATCGCACAGGTCGCAATTAAAATTGGAACAGTCGTTGGTGGTGCAATAGGTTCTGTTGTAAGAAAACGTAGAGCTGAACGCAAAAGAAAAAAAGCACAACAAGCTATAGAGCAGGAAAATAGACGAAAAATAGCAATTCAAAATTATATGATAATGCAACAAAAACAAAAACAGCGCAATAAATTATTAATGTTTGGTGTTGCTGGTTTAGGAATTTATTACATGATGGGAAAAAAATGAAAATAAAATTTTTGTTATTAATTACATTATTCTCTTTGATTTTTATAAATTGTTTTTCAACTTGCAAAATGATAGATAAAAAATGTATTCCACATTATGGAATTTTTACACCCGAAAAAAAACACCCTGACTATGATTATAAATTAAGAAAAAAATCGGTGGTTTTATCAATACTTTTTTGCGAAACAATAGTAGTACCATTTTTTTTGTTAGGTAAAAAACTCTTTGAACCAGACACAGCCAGGAGTGTTAAAAATGACAAATGATTATAATATTGAAAACATGAAACGACTTACACCAACAATTGACCAAGTAATTCATCAAGCTGAGATCATGGGATATGATACAAGTGACCCAGATTTCATGGCCGGGCCGTTTCGGAAACTTTTTAAGCGTATTGTAACCAGGGTACGTGAAAGAAGAGCTAAAAGAAAAGCCGGAGGTGGTGGAGGGAATTATAGTGTGAGTACTCCAGCGGGAAGCATATCATATAGTCAGCAAGGTGGATTACAGTTTTTGAACCCGCAAACCGGACAAATTGAAAATCGGACTGTTCCTGGTATGCCAGGAACAATGAATCAATCTATGATGCCAAGTGGACAAAATATTAATATACCTGGTCTTGGAAATGTACCATTAATAGCAGTAGTAGGTGTCCCCTTGCTTTTATTTGCTATTATGAATAAAAAAAAGAAAAAATAAATTTCAAAATTTTAAAAGGAATTAATTATGGTAAATGAAACTTTTTATGGTTATGAACCTATTACAAGCATAAATACTTATCCAGAAATGTACATTGAAGGTGATGACGAACCAACACAAGAAGAAGTTGACTACGCTCTTGAATTGATGGGTGAGGAAGATGTAATTGAAGAATATATTGATTATCCTGAATTTATGGGTGGTCCATTTAAACGCTGGATACAAAGACGCAAAAGACGATTGTTTAAATTACGTGACAAAATGAAAAACATGTCACCTAGAGACAGACGAAAATTGAGGCGGAAAGTTAGGCGTGCAGCCATAAAAGGTGCATTGACTAGACTTATACCAGGACGGCGATTGAGACGCATCGTAAGAGCTGTTAGATTAAAACGTATGATCAAAGGCCAAAAGGGATTACCAGAATCTCTATTCTCACGCTTTAGATCAAGAATGAAATCTAGATCACAAAACAGAGACCAAGCATTGGAAATGGAGCCACAAGTGGCACAACAGAGTGTAGAGCCTCAATACTACGATGACCCAAGAAATGCCCAAGCTCTACAACAACCAGTAATACAGCCTCTACAACCAATACCACAACAGACAGCGTTGCCTGTTGTAATATCAGACAAAAAAGAGTTTGACCAGGATAAAATAAAAAAAATGTTACCGCTTATAATTGGCGGTGGTGTTGTTATTGCAGTTCTAACAATGAAAAAAAAATAAAATGATAAACGATGTTGAATTGATGGGTTTTGGGTGGTCAGACACAGTCAAAAGCTACCTATTACGATTAACAAAAGGCTTGCCATATCTGCGCAAATATGCTACACGGACAAGGATAATTTTAAACTTAAACACACAATATATGGCGTTAATTGTTAAAGGTCACAAACCTATAAATAAAATATCAGGCAGTGGTGATTTTATAAAATGGAACAAAGATAGTTATGAAATGGCAAGTATAATTTCTGAAAAAATGGGACTGCCTAAAGTTTTCGTTCTGTATTATTTTTTGGCAATTTACAATCTAGCAATAAAAGGAAAAATTCCTTTGTCAAAATGGAACCCAAAGGCAGAAATTGAAGCTAAAAAATTAAAAACAAAATTAAGTTCTGAAAAAAATGTTTTTGAAAAAATAGCAGATAATCTAAAAGAAGGTGTTGAGCAAACAACCAAGAAAATAGTTATTCCCGTTGTTGTAGTAGGGGCTATTGGCTTGTTATTATATATAAAAGACAAAAAATAGTGAGGTGAAAAAATGCCAGGACTCAAAAAAAAATACATAAAACTTGCAGATGGTGACTTTAAAAAAGCGTGGAAATTACAAAAAAAAGCAACTAAGAAAAAACCTGTTAAGAAAAAGTCTATTAAGAAAAAACTTGTTAAGAAAAAACCTGTTAAGAAAAAAGTAGTCAAGAAAAAAGTAGTCAAGAAAAAAATTGTCAAGAAAAAAATTATCAAAAAAATTATCAAAAAAATTAGAAAGGTGGCTTCTGTGGCTAAAAAGAAAAAAGCGGTAAAGACGACAAGACGTGCTACACCTCCAAAAGGTAAAATAACACGCGCATTAGTTGCGGGCGGTGGTGCAGCAGCAGGAGCAATTGGTGCAGGTGTTGCAGCTAACTTTATCCCTCTTCCAAATAAAAAAATTAAAGCCGCCATTCCAATTATGATGGGTATACTTTTGGCAGCAACAAAAATGGGACGTAGTCAAATCATGCAGTCAGTTTCAGCAGGAATGATTGCAGCAGGTGCGCTAGCAGTAACAAAACAGCTTGCTCCTAATATTCCCATGCTTGCAGGTGAAGAAGATGAAATGGTTTTTATTCCATCAAATGAAGAGGATGCGATGCTTGGTTATACAGAGCCTAACATGCTTGGAGAACCGGAATATGTTGGAGATGAAATAGATGATAT
>WSZW01000106.1 GCA_013139905.1 archaeon | reverse complement strand
CTGCGATAACGAAGGTTACTACAAAGACCTGCTAGTATGCACACCGGATAATTTCTGCTCTAGATTTAAAAATCCAATAAGCTACACAACCACAAAATACAAAAACGCCAAAGCTCTGGAAAAAAACCAAAAACCAAAAAAAGAGAAGAAAGAGAAAAAAGAAAAGAAACCTAAAAAAAACAAAGCAGCAAAAGAAAAGAAACCAAAAACCAAAAAAGAAACATCAAAAAAAGACACTAAAAACGAATCAAAAACAATAGAAGAAAACCCATCAACAACATCAGATAATTCTAAAAAAAAACCAACAACTAAAACAGCTTAAACAATTCAATTAGCGCTCACTTTAGTAGTTGTAACAGCTTTTCCTTCTTCATTAAGCTCAACACCAAATATCTGAGATATTCCTTGCTGCATGGAAACCCCATAAACCCTATCTGCTCTTTTTACAGTAATATCATTGTGAGAAATCACCAAAAATTGTGCATCATCAGAATACTTTTGAACCATATCCCCAATAATTTCAGCATTTGCCTTATCTAATGCAGCATCAATTTCATCTAAAACATAAAACGGTGATGGCCTATATCGTTGTATCGAAAATAAAAACGCGATTGCCGTCATCGTTTTCTCCCCACCGGACAATAAATCAATAGTCATCAACTTCTTATTTTTAGGTTGCGCCTTAATCAAAAGCCCGGATTCAATATCATCCACATTTTCTAATTCAAGCTTAGCCTCGCCACCATTAACATCAAAATATACCCGACCGAATTCATCAGATACTTTTTCTAATGTTGTAGAAAACATAATTTTTCTTTTTTCTTCAATCTGTTCAATCATACGCTCAATAGATTCTCGCTCTTCTTTTAATTTTTCGAATTTTTCCTTAAATTCTAAATATTCTTTTTCATACTCATCAAATTCTTCAATAGCCTTCATATTAACAAGACCAATAGACCGTAAATTACGCTCCAATATTTTTATCTCACGATCAAGCTTTTCAGGATCAGCTTTCTCAAATTTCTCGTCACAATCTTTGTATTTCTCAAAATCAACTTTAAGCGAATCATATTCCGCCTCAAGTCTTGCTTTTCGAAGCTTCAGATTTTGTATTTCTGAATCAAAAGAAAGATTCTGCTCATATTGCCCTCTTCTTGAACGTTTCATTTCTTCCAATGATTCCTGTAATTTCTCTTTTTCCTCTTGAAATGAAATAACATCGCCGGATTCTTTTTGCTCCAAAGACCGTTTTTCATCAAGCAATTGGTTCAATTCACCGATTTCTTTTTTAATACCATCAATTTCAACACCAAGCTTGCTTTTTTTTCGCTCATAATCCCTAATATCTGTAACATCAGAAACATTTACATTAGTATTTCTCTTCTGAATAGAACCACCAACAATAGCACCACCAGACTCGAAAATCTCTCCATCAAGAGTAACAACTCTTAAGCCCCGCACTTTCTTTGCAGCATCAACAGACTCAGCAACTAATGTATCCCTAAAAACATTTCTAAAAGCAGCCTCATATTTGCGGTCAAAATTAACAAGATTTACCGCAAAATCAAGAATACCCGCCATCTTAGACGCCAATTCAGCTTTAGCGGACGTTGGTGGAGTTCTAATTCTATCCAACGGTAAAAAACGAACACGCCCAAGACTATTGCTCTTAAGATAACTAATACCTTGAACTGCAATAGATTCCCTGTCAACTACAATATCATTTAAATGACCGCCGGCAGCAATCTGTATGGCTGTTGTAAATTGAGAACCAACAGAACCCAAATCCCGTATAGTCCCAAAAACATCAATACCACTGTTTAATATTGCTCTAACCGAGCGATTCCCAACATCCTCACCCTTACGATCTGCAATGGTTGTAAGTTTAACAATCATCTCATCAATAGTCTCGATCTCGCGACGATGAGTATTAATTTGACCTTCTCGCTTTAAAATTCGCGAATTAATCTCATCAATTTCTTTTCTAAGCTCAGCATTAACACTTTTTTGCAATATAACCTTATCAATTTCTTTTATCTTATTTTCAGCATCATCAAGCTCAGTATCATAAGTCCCGACTTTATCAACCAAAGAACCTTTTTCAGCTTCCTTTAAATTTACCGTATTAGTAATATTTTCTAAAGCAGAACGCACAACATCCACACGCGTAAAAGCCATTTGAGCACGCGCTTTATCAAGAGCAGTTTCAATTTCCTTAACTTTTATAGCATTATCTCTCTCATTTTTAAGCCGTTCAACATATTCTTTTTTCTGATCAAGAATTATTTTAGCATCCTCACAATTTCTCTCAGCATCACTAAGTTCATCATTTGCTTTTTCCTTTTTCTCATTATACTCTTTCACACCGGCAACATCATCAATAATTTCTCTTCGCTCTTTTGGCTTCATGGTAATAATATTAGTAACATCACCCTGCTGAATAAAACTATTTCCGTCAGAATCAACACCACATTTCATAAGAATATCAACAATATCGCCCCGCGTAGACATCTTGCCATTAAGCCGATAATAAGAAGTACCATTCCTGTTTACCTTACGCGATATCAATATCTGCTCATCAACATCAGCAACACTTTTATCACTATTGTCAATATACAATTCAACTTTAGCATAATCCGCAGGAGTTCTTCCATGACCTCCATTATAAATCACATGATGCATACGCCCGGCACGCATAGATCGAGAATTTCTTCCAAGAACAAAAACAAGAGCATCCGTAACATTTGATTTCCCAGAACCATTAGGCCCAATCACGGCATTAAACCCGGAATATAAAGGTATAACTGTCTTTCTTGCAAATGACTTAAATCCATGTATTACAACCTTCTCAAATTTTACCATAAAAAACATTACTCCCTTAAAAATTACCTAATAAATTATAGGTTTTTGGTATATATAATATTTTAGAACCAAACACACCAAATCAATATTAATTAATTATTCAAAGAAGTATAAATATCCATAATATCACGATACATCTGCGCTTTTTCATTCATATCACTCAAACCAGAAAAATCTTCTTTTATACGTTTATACAATATCTTCGCACTAATAATATCACCAGAACTAATGAATTTTTTTGCTTGTTCAATCAATTCTTTAAGACTTCCATCAGTAATTTTTTTCCCATTAACAGGCACATTAATAGTAGTAGTATCAGTAGTACGCTTAACGTCAGAATTATTAACACCACTATTACTAACGCCAGTACTACTAAAACTAGAATCACTAACACCAACAGACCTAACATCTAAATTAGACTGAGGTTTTAAATAACCGGCATTTCTCTCTTTTGATAATTGATGCTCTATCAACAAAATCGATTTTTTCATCAATTCTATATCTTTCAATTGACGTTCTATAACTATATTCTGTTTTTTAATAAGATCAAAATACATACCACAATTTTTATTTTCACTCAACGAATCAATACGAAAATCAACACCACGAATCTGCTTAGAAACATCATCAACAACATTAAATAATCGACACTCTATTTTATTTACTTTTTCACCAAAATCAACTGCATTTTCAAATTTCGAAATATCAAACGATTCTAATACCTTAAGTTTTTCAGGATTAAGAATTTCAAACGCCTTTAAATAATCTATTTTCAATTTTAATTCTTTAACAGTAGGCATAATATAACCAACAGATTTATCCAAATCAGTTAATGAATTAGTAATATTTACACGAATATCTTTAAGTTTAAAATCAACAAAATTTTTAATTTCAGATTCTAAAGAATTAAATTCCTCTTTAGAAGGAACGTCATTTAACTTACTATTCTTTTCCTCAACAGACTTTAAAATCTTATTTGATTTATCAGATAATGCTTTTATCTTTAAATCTCGCTCAATCATCTTTTTAGACACATTTTTATCAACCAAACTAATTGTTTTTTTAAGATTCGCCAAATCATTTGATTGAGTTTCAAACATTTTTAATTGGTTTTCCACCAAAACAGAATTATCCGCAGAATCCACTATTTTACTCAAAGACTTATATTTAGAAAATAACAGATCATTTTTATTTGAAGTATCACAAATCTGTTTTTCAATAAAAGATTCCCAATTGGTACGTTGATTTAACCGACTATCCAATTCGTTCAAATTTTTTAAAAAATTAGATTTAAAACCAACCAAACCCTGTTCAATATTATTAAGTTTAAGCTCAAAATCTAATATATTTTCAGCTTTTGAAATATCAAAAGATTCTAATTTTTTAAGCTTCTTAGGATTAAGAACTCTAAGAGCCTTAAGTTTCTCGGTTTCCTTTTCTAATTCCTTAACTGTCGGTAAAATATCATCAATAGATTTATGCGCCTCATTTAACGATTTATTTAATATATCATGAAATTCTTTAGTTATTTTAGTAATCGATGTTTTGACCTCCGAATCTTCTTTCGTAAGCTCTTCCTTGAAAACCACTTCTTTTAACTTCAAAGAATTTTTTTCAACAGAACCTAAAAGATCTTTTGATAACTCATCAATTCCATCTAATTTTTCCGACATCACAACAATATCTTTTGTTCGCATATTAAGATCCAAAAAAATCTGTTCTACTTTTGCAGATGTTTTTTCAATATAATTTTCCTGATTATTCATTTTTTTAAGTTTTTTATCTATCTCTTCACCAGCACGAATAACATTATCAACACTTTTTATTTTTTCCATCTGCTTACGAGATACTTTCATCTCATTTGAAATTTCAGTTAAAATACCCTCTAAACGCTCAACACGCACACTACTTTCAAGAAATTTGCGCTCTTGTTTATCAAATTCTTTTTTAATTCTCTGAGGATTAACATCATGAACTTGATCTTTTATTAACTCAAATGTAGTATCCATACCACTAAGATTTTTTTCACGATCAAGAATCATAGATCTAAGTTCACCAATTTGCTCAGAAAGAAGCGATGATTTTTCAGACAATCCTTCCCTAAAACCTTTTTCAGCCTCAAGTTTTCCCGTAAGTTTTTCTAAATCCATCAAAGTATCTTCAGAACGCTTAGATACATCACATAATTTTTTGGATACTTCTTTTAAATTGTCATATTCCAAAAAATTAAAATTTTTATTTATATTTTCATCTTTACTTACAGATATTTTCTTATTTTTACCAATTATTCTCTCCAAAAAACCTTTCTTTTTATCCTCAGAATTTTCAAGTTTTTTAAAATCATCAGAACTTATTTTATCTGTATCCCTTTCAAAACCCTCTTTTTTTGGAGACGCATTATTATTACTATTATTATCAACACTAGAATTTTTTTCTTTAGTTTCATCTTGTTTTTTCACCAAAGAATTGTCTTGTTTTATATATTTTACAGCATCACCATTCTTTGATACAACTGAAACATCAGAATTTGACGACTCAGAAACAACAGATATTTTCTTTTTAATATTATCCGTCACAACTTTTTCTTTTTTAAAAATAAATACCATTTTAACCAAAAAAACATTATTAATTAACTAATATTATACCCACACATCATATATATAATTATCCTAAAATATAAAAATATAAAATAACCACAACAATAAACATAAGTGCACTACTAAACGCAAAAAAATCAAAAAAAATCCACAGATCATCAACATCCTGTTGATTTAATTTCATCCTACAAACTTTAGATATATGCCTATTTACCTTATCGGAAATCTTTCTTTTTAATCTCTTACGTTCATATTCTTCTACAGATATAATCAAACCTTTTTTATAACAAAAATTACAATACTTATTTTTTACAACATTCAAATCAGAATTATTTAATTCATGTTTTGTTTTACAACTACCACAAATATGTTTTTTTTTATTATTCATAATCCCACCAAATTATTTAACATTCATTTACTTCTTCTCCAGCCAATTTAAAAGCGAATCCACATAAATCTCCGCCATCTTAAATCGTCCCTGTTTCAATTTATCCTTCGCAAGCTTAAGTTCAATATCCTTATCCGACGTAT
>WSZW01000117.1 GCA_013139905.1 archaeon | reverse complement strand
TTATCGATTTTAAATCCGCAAGGAATTATATTTGAATCAAAAAATGGGGGTAATTCTTGAAGAATTTGAAATACTTTTCTATTAATTAAATTTGAAGCTCCAGAATTTCTTTTCCAATCATTCGTATTTTGTTGTGTTTCAATTCTCCAAAGTTTATCTGTTTTTTCAAATTCTTTAAAGCCATTATTAAGTTTATCAAAAGAACTTTTGATTTCTTTATCTAATTCATAAACAACAGTAACTGTTTTTCGTTCTGCATCTTTTGTAAATAGGTACGAGTATAAAAGAATTGATATAAGAATTATAATGATATTTAACCATTCTGGAAAACCCATGCTCAATGCAATGACGAAAAGGATAATAGAAGAAATTAATAAATAGAAACTTTTTCAAAACAGCCCCATCAAAACATCTAGCGGCGCGTTGGTTCGAATCCCCGTTGGCGTAAAATGAGTTTTAGAAACAAAATATCCTTTCTTAGTCAATTTTTCCAACAAAATATCCATCTTTGGAGCAGGTTTCTTCTTAATTTTAGACAAATAATGAACATCATAAAAAAGACAATTCGAAGAAGACTCAGAAAAAACCAAAGAAAGCAGTTTTTTAGACTCATCACTTTGAGCCATATCTAACGCGCGCTTACAAAAATCAGCATCAAAAATCGGTCCAATCCACAACGGTCCGGCATTAATCAAATCAGAACCACAAGCACATAAAGTAATTTTTTCTTTCGTAAGCTCTCGAAATCCGCATTTCTTGCAATATGCAACATATCCAATATTTTTGATATTTAACTCCGCAGCAGAACGTGTTTTTTTAATAGTTCCAAAAACCCTAAAATAATGCTCATGAAAATATGAAAGAACCGGTGTATATCCCTTATCATATTTAGCGCATTCCCGCGCAATATTAGCAATAAGTATCCTAATTCCAACTTCGTGCTTTATATCTTCGCGAAGCGCAACAGCGCCATATTTTCGAAGAGCAGCCCTGGGATAAGTACCCGATAACGGAGCAGTATCCGTTGCAGTAATACCAAGCAATCCTTTATTTGAAACAGCGCGAGCCGCACTGTCTAAAAACTGAATGGGGGATCCAAATGGGTCAATATCAACATAATCAATCAAAAACTTGTATTTTGAAAGCGCCTCGCACACATCAAGCGACAAAACAGTAGTATTTTTTATGCCATTAAGAGCGATATTCTCCTCAATCACCTTAATCGCATTCGGGTTTAAGTCATTAAAAATTACGGATTTAATATTCTTGCATTCCAAAGCATAGCGAATCCCACGAATCCCGGTCGCTGCAAGCATATCACCAACAACAATATCGCGCTCCCTGGTTTCCTGAAACACATTAAGCGCAATAACCGAAATATCTCTATTCATCTTCATTTTAGGATTGTAGAATACTTCATCTTTCTTGGTAATATCGCCAAAAAATGCCTTGATTTTCGCAGCACCCTCAGTAACTATTTTATACATAATTCTCATATTAGAACAAATATTGATAAATGTGTGGTGTATTTATTATGAAAATGTCTACATATAAGCATTTATCATTTCATTTGCAACGGGTGTAAACATCTCTCGGTCAAATTCTTTTTCTTTTGATTTTGTACCCGTCCAATGATTATATACAATACCACTAATAGATTTAGTTGAAGAATTTAATAATTCATCTTTATGAACATAAACAATATTTCTCTCAGTTCTATTATTTCCGCCAAATGTTTCGGTATCAACAACACGATATTTTCCGGACTTTACATCTTCATAAGAAAAATCCAACTTAACAATATTTAAAAAATCAATTCCAGACGTTGCCGGGTCAAAATTAACAATTCCTTTATTTCTAGATAATTCATCACCATTAGAATTTTTTACTATCAATATATACGTATTTTCAGAACCAATATCAATCGAAGTTACTTCATGGGGAATTATTCCAGAATAATCTAACTCGGTCTTTTCAGCGCGTAATTTAGCTAATTCCTCCATAAGTGCATAATCTTCATCAGACATACCCTCATGTTTCCACACACAAATATTACCATCTTCATCCAATAACGTTAATTCTTCTTGAAGTTCATGGGCTACAATTTTTGATGGGTCATATATAGCATCCATATTCTCTGAAAGTCCGGTAGCTGCAGTAAGATAACCTTTATATGTCGGAGCACCTTGGTCTCTTTCAATAAATACAAAATATCCATCCGTTGTAATACCAAGAGCACCACCCGCAGAAAAACGAAAAGGATTATCTTGAGTTGCAATTTGTGTTTCTTCAGTTTCTCGATATTCATTCATTTGTTTATAAAACCATTCAGTTCTATTTTGTTCTAATTCTTTTCTTGGTGTGGACTCATATCCATTACCTAAATCAACAACACCATTACTAACCGCAACACGAGTTTCTTCGGGAAGGGTAATTTCACAAATTTGCCCATGTGGTCCGGCATTATGTATCGTTATATCAGATACTTCGATTAAACAAATATCATATAAATCGCTCAATTTAGGCATAATTTTAGTTAACGGAATATTATTAATCATATAAGTACTTAGCCGTAAATATTAAAAAACGTATTATTTTTTAATTTACAGCTACATAGAAAACAATTTACTTAACTCTCGATTTATACATCATAACAGAAGTAGCCACTTTAAATCCTTGACACATCGCAGGCATAATAAGTTTTTCACAAGATGCAATATCTCCCGCAACAAAAAGCCCGGGTATTGTTGATTCCCGTGTTTTAGAATCATACACAATTTGGTCTTTATCATCAAGGTCAAGACCTATTTCCTTGTAAAATGCCGTATTTTTTACATTGCCCAAAAGTACAAAAACATAATCCGCCTTAATTTCGGAAACATTATTCGTTGAATGTCTTAAAAGAACTTTTTTACTCTTAATTTCACTCAAATTCGTAGAAAATTTAATAATAGCACCGCTGTCATCCAAATGCTTAACATTAAGCTCTTTTGCTCTAAAAAATGAATCTCGCCTATAAGAAATAATCACATTAGCACCAGCATTTGAAAGTGCAATAGCAGCCTCAATTGAAGTATCGCCGCCACCAACTACAACAACATCCTTACCTGCATATTTTTGAGGATCATCTAATTTATAATGTACGTGTTTTTTGTCTTCACCCAAAATTCCAAGCGTTTGAGGAGTTCCCTGAACACCAATAGCAAGAACAACAGATTTTGATTTGAATTTATCTGTTTTAGAACAAACTTCAAAAACACCATCCTTTTTTACAATAGATACAACTTTTTGACCTTCACGAACATCAATATCTGCATGTTTCAAATCTTTTTTATAAAAATTAACTAAATCTTTGGGATTTCCTTGGTAAAACCCGGGAACTCCGAATAATTTTTTACCAATAGAATAATTAACAATAGTATTTGCAATAACTTCGCTATCAAGCAATAACGGTTTTAAATTCAATTCTTTTGTTCTAAGCGCACAAGTAATTCCTGCAGGTCCGGCGCCAACTATAATTACATCAAACATAATTGTTACTTTAACAATGCTATTTATTAATTTAATGTTTAATCAATCGTCAATCGTACAAGAAAACAAAAATTACGCAAATTTAAAAAAATTAACCACCCACATTTAATTCATGAAACGACCAGAATTATTACTCCCGGTAAGAAGTTGGCCCAATCTAAAATCTGCACTTAATTACGCCAACGCAGTTTATTTTGGGGCAAAAGATCTAAATATGCGTGCAAGAGCTGGAAATTTCACATTAAATGATATAAAAAAAGTCGTTGATATCTGCCATAAAAACAAAATAAAAGCATATCTTACAATAAACGTCGTAATCTATCAAAAAGACATAAAAACCTTAGAAAAAGTCTTAAACGCCGCAAAAAAAGCAAAAATTGACGCTATTATTTGTTGGGATTGGGCCGTAATTGAAGCAGCAAAAAAAAGAAACTTACCAATTCACATTTCAACTCAAGCAAACATTTCAAATTCAAAAACCGCCACTATGTACAAAAATCTAGGCGCTAAACGTATCGTTTTAGCACGTGAATGCAGTTTAGCAGACATCAAAAAAATAAAAAAAGAAACAGACATAGAAATTGAAACCTTTATCCACGGAGCGATGTGTGTAAGCATTTCAGGACGATGTTATCTATCAAGTTATCTTTATGGCAAAAGCGCCAACTGCGGTGATTGTTTACAGCCATGCAGACAAAACTGGACACTAAAAAACGAAGAAAATAATGAGATTGTATGCGAAGGAAAATATCTAATGAGCGCAAAAGACCTATGCATGATAGAACACGTACCGGAATTAATTAAAGCAGGTATAACATCATTTAAGGTTGAAGGCCGCCTAAGAGATGCAAGATACGTAGAAACCACAGGAAAATGTTATAAAGAAGCAATTAATGCAGTATTAAACAAAACATACACTTTAGAAAAAATAAATGATTGGTTAAAACAATTAAAAAGTGTATATAATCGAGGATTTTCAACAGGATTCTACTACTCAAAACCGGGCAAAAATGAATTTACTTATGATTCTGCAAACACACAAGCAACACACACAAGAAAACAAATTGGAATTGTTACTAATTATTATCCAAAAAACAAAGTTGCCGCCGTTCGAATACTCACAGATAAATTAAATATTGGCGATGAAATCATAGTTGAAGGCAAAACAACATACATAAAACAAATCGCAGAATCTATAAATTTAAATACAAAATCCACAAATTCAGCAAAAAAAGGCGACATAATCGGCCTTAAATTAAACGACAAAGCAAGAAAAAATGACTGGATTTATGTTGTAAAAAATAAAAATAAATAAACTAATTCTAAAATATCACAAAATATAAATTAATCAATTAGTATTTTAAAAATAATTAATGCTTGTGACAGGTAAAGTTTCCTTTGAACCTGTCTCAAGCAAGATTCTCTGAAGGTTATATCGGTGGGATATAAACATATGATATGTCTAAAATAGTAAAAATAATTGAAATATTCACTATTTTTCTAATAATATAATGTTTATTCAAATATATATACTTTTTGTTCAATTATGCAAAAAAAACTAAATAATTTATTTAATTTAAAAAAATTATTTGTATTGCTCATCAATAAAATAATAATATAAATGTTCGCGCATATGTATTTATACATACATAAAAAACAAATTTTAGGTTTTATTGAATTACTATGATTTCAAAAAAAATTAAAGAAAATATTCTATCTTTTCTTAAAACAAAAAATAAAGGCGCATCAGCATCAGAAATACAAAGAAAACTAAACTATAATAGAACAACAATAACAAAATATCTCCACATATTAAATAGTGAAAGCCAAATAACCCACGAAGTTCGCGGAATGGCTAAAATATGGACTTTGAGCGAATCTCCAATTATTACTCTTTTAACAAAAAAAAATGCATCTGATGAAAAAAATAATATTCAGAATATATTTAATGTTTTTGAAGACACAGGCGTACGTATTTTAGATAAAGACAAGAAAATCATATGGATGAATAAAACATTATCTTCATGGATTGGTGATAATTCAAATAAATTTGTCGATATGTCTTGTTGTAGTGAATATTGCCAAAATAATCTAGAAAATACACTTTGTCATATAAAAAAAACTATTGAAACAGGAAAACCAACAACATTCAAAACAATAATGAATACTCACACACACAAGCACATAGATGTTAAAATAAATACTTATGCAATAAAAGATAAAAACGATAGTATTTGTGGCGCAATACAATTAATTGAAAACATAACTGAAAAACAAAATATTGATACTGATAATTTTATTGAACAAATAGACGAAACATCACGAATGCTTTCTGTATTGCAAAATATTTCATATGATGCAACCAAATCATTTAAAAAAGAAAAATTTTTACAAAAAGTTTTAAATGATGTATTATATTTATTGCGTATTTCTACTGGTATGATATATTTAATAAATAAAAAAACAACACGAATAGAACTTATTATATCTAAAGGCATATCTAAAAAATTTATCGATGAATATAAAAAAAATTCACTACGAATTGGTGAAGGTCTTGTTGGAAAAATAGCGAAAACCGGAGAAATCATACATCTAAAAGAAAATGCTTCAAATGATTCTCGAATTATAAGATTAATAGCAAAAAAAGAAAAATTACAATCATTTATCGGACTTCCATTAAAAACAAGAGATTCTATTCGCGGTGTTTTAGTGTTTGCACACAAAGATCAGCATAATTTTACACATTGTGAATTAGATATGCTATATACCATATCTAATCAAGTGGCATCGGCATTAGAAAATGCTGCTCTTTTTAAAAAGACAAAAGAATCAAAAAATTTATATAAATCTCTTATGGATGCATCACCGGATGCCGTGGTACTAATAGATTTAGATTTAAAAAT
>WSZW01000123.1 GCA_013139905.1 archaeon | reverse complement strand
AGCCGGATGGACGGTCACCGGTGCATCTGATGGAGGTACCCCAGATGGAAATTACGTCAGATGGGCAGAATTTGGTACACCAGCTAATGCAACCTATACCTACACTGTCCAGATCCCTGGTGATGCTGCACTAGGATTGCACACATTCAGCGGCGATTACAACCTGGGTTCAGGTACCAACGCAATTGACTGTGATACACAAATAAATGTAGTAGGAGAACCAGGAGAACCAGCGGAACAAAACGTTTGCAGAGATTTGACAGCAAAAGCTCAGCTTGGTGATGAGATTACTGTGGAACTGGCCATCACAGTCGATGGAGCAGACCGCATACTCATCGATGAGATGGCTCCAGCCGGATGGACGGTCACTGGTGCATCTGATGGAGGTACCCCTGATGGAAATTACGTCAGATGGGCAAAATTTGATACACCAGTTAATGCAACCTATACCTACACTGTCCAGATCCCTGGTGATGCTGCACAAGGATTGCACACATTCAGCGGCGATTACAACCTGGGTTCAGGTACCAACGCAATTGACTGTGATACACAGGTAGAGGTAGAGGTAGTGGTGATTCCAGAGGGCATCGTGCTCCTGCCTGGATGGAACTTCGTCTCAGTACCATATGAACTGGAGAACCCAAGTGTTGACTATGTCCTTGCAGATATCAACTACAGTCTACCCGTGACATATTACAGCGCTTCAACAGGATTGTTTGAAACCGTTTCAGACCTTGAACCTCTGAAGGGATACTGGATCAAGAACCCAGAGGAAGGCATCCAGGTTATACTGGGAGAACTCCTCGTACCAAAGGAATGGGCAGTTCCGGCAACCTTGACAGTGTATGAAGGCTGGAATGCCATTGGATACACCGATCCAAAGTACATTCTGGATGCTGAGACGGCGCTGACCTCGATCGACGAGTCCTACACTACTATCATGGGTCCATTTAAAAATGACCCCTATGAACCCTATGAACAGGTAGGATGGAACGGACAAACCGGAGTCATTAATGGTATACATGTAGGAACAGATGTCTTCTATATGGGGCCATACGAGGCATTCTGGGTTTTAGTAACCCAAGAAGATATGCTGGGAGCGGTCTGAACTTGAAAGGAGAAAAATAGAGACATATGGTGAGTTTCAATAAACTCACCATTTTATATTTTATAATCTAAAGGTGATTACATGAATAAAAACAATAGGGTCTTTGTTACATTTGCAATATGTTTGCAAGTATTCATATTGTTATTTGCCACAACAGCAATTCCAGTCGCTGCAGAAACTCCATTGCCATCGTTGGCAGTTTATCTGTATGGTGACGTAGTACTGGATGGAAAACCAGCACCAGTTGGTGTTGAAATAACTGCAAAGCTGAACGGCAATGTTGTTGGTACTACGGTAGTGGAGCAAGCAGGAGTATATGGTGATAAAACTTTAACAATGCTTTTGGTCACTTGTGATCCTAAAGATTACGGTGATGTTAAGTTCTATGTAAATGGGTTAGAATCACAGACAGTGGGTGAAAACACCCTCGAAAATGGGAGTCCAGGTAATGAAATCGAAATCGGTCTCATTGCAGAATCCCCGGCTGTCAGCAGTGGTGGCAGCAGTGGTGGCAGCAGTGGTGTTTCCACCGGTACTAGCAATGAGGATACAGCTGAGCCCGGAGGAAGTGGTGATGACACGGGAGTAAACCAGCAAGATACACAACCCCCAGAGGAAATTTCGTCTAGTCCTGATTCTGAATCGGCTGGTTCAAAAAATAATTTAAGTACAACAATAATATTAGCGGTTGTAATTGTAATTGTTGCTTTAGGTGCATTATTTTACGCAAAGAACAAAGGTCTATAATATAAACTTAATTTGGCAGAAATATTTTTCTGCCTCATATTTTTTTAATGATTGTGTACATCAACAAATAGAATTTATATAGAATGTGAAAAGATGTAATTGATATTTAGCACATTATATTTTATGATTATAGTTACACTTGTCGCTTCAATAATTGTGGCTGCAGCATCTCTTGATTGCAATTACTACGGTCTCGATTGGATCCTGATCTTATCTGCCCCTGGTTCCGTGATGGTCCATGTATTGTCATAAGAATTCGGGTGTGGATGGGGAGATTCAACGAGATTCGTATCCAATGGATTCACTACAATAGTAATTGAACTCGATCCGCTATTATATACGTCCTTGGATGCTGGAGCCGAGAGTGTCACTGCGGTTTGAGATATTACTTCAGATGCTGAATATGTTGCAACAAAATCTCCGTTGGAATCCGTAATTCAAGTTGCAGGATTCAAGCTCCCGTTAGATGCTAAAATATCTACAGTTGCACCTGAAACAGGAGTCCCACCACTTGATACATGAACTGTTACCTGAGTATTCTGACCAGATTCCAGTATTCCAGAAGCTGTGGTCAATGTGGTGTCCAATTGCGGTAACGTGATTCTTGTTTCCTTCTGATCAACGATAAATCCGAAATTGGTTATAGACCTGTCTGATCTCAGTCTAACTTTTACAGTATCTCCATCGATCCAAGGTGTCTACATATCGTTATGATTTCCATCATATCGTGCGATTTCAACATTGTTCCCATTATAAAAATAGACGAAGTCATATCGTGCTTCTGTCTCGAGCCTTAAGAAATGAATCCTTATCTGGCCTGCTCCAGGTTCTGTGATAGTCCATGTATTGTCATAAGAGTTGGAGTAAGGATGTGGAGATTCAGCAAGGTAATTGTTTGCAGTTGACGGGTTAACAGTTATAGTATCTGAAACTGCAGCACCATTATATCCATCTTTGGTTACATCGGTTGAGATGGTTATTGCCGATGGAGTTAAAACTTGTGGAGAAATATATGTCGCTGTAAAATCACCATTGGAATTCGTGGCTC